>CAILUI010000069.1 GCA_903837355.1 uncultured Victivallales bacterium | reverse complement strand
GGCGAAGGTCTCGCGGGCCGCCTTGTCTTCGAGGGCGAAAACGCGCTCTTCGAGCTCGGCGGTGCGGTCGGCGTGCCGGCGGAGATCGAAGAACAGGTGGGCGTCGACGTTGCGGGCAAGCCGACGCATGCCCTTCTCGTCCCAGCCCATGTCCACCTTCCAGACCTCGCGAACATGGCGCACGCTCCTGCCTTCGTGGAAGATCGAGCGTTTGGGCGACTTCAGGGCAGTCCGGTATTTTGCCAGCAGGCCGGTGGACTGTCGGCAGCTCAGCAGTACCCCCAGGGTGAAGTGGTGCCCTTTGAGGAGCAGTTCGCGGGCATTGCTGTTGCTGTAGAAGCCCCGGTCCAGAGCGAACTCCGAGTCCTTCAGCCCGAGGGCGCGCAGCATCTGGGCGGTAACATCGAGGGTGACCACGTCCGGGACGCTTCCGGGCACGAGGCGGCAGAACAGCGGCATGCCGTCGGCGCGGTCGCAGACCAGCGCCAGGTTCTCCTGCGGCAGAGCTTCGCCATCGCGGTTGTGCCCGAAGGCGGCGGCCTCCAGCGCCGAGGCGTAGGTGGAGATCGAGGTTGTGTCGTAGACCAGTCCACGGGGGTGCCGCCGCGCCGTCATCCAGGCCCGGTAAAAGGCCTGTCGGGTCGTCTCGTCGCGGCCCACGGCGTCCATCAGCCGGGAGAGGCCCGGCGAAGAGAAATCGAACTCCGCAACAGCCTCCGGCAGCCACAGATCGTCCAGCCAGGGTTCGGCTAGGTAGAGCGGTTCGCCCCGGACGGCCTGATGCATCGCCAGGTACAGCAGGGCCAGCCCGGTCTCCTCGCCGAAGGCATCGGTCAGACAGCGCTGCAACCCGATGGCGTGCGCCATCTCACCCAGCACGTAGGACTGCCCCACCAGCGCTGTTCCCAGGTCGCCCGCCGGCGGGCCGCCGGCCGCGGCCGGCGCGACCGCCGAAGTACTCGCCACCCCGCCGCACAACCCGCGCAACCAGGCCTCGACGCCGGCAATGCCTCCAGCCTCCTTCACCCGCCGCCGCAGTTCGTCCAGGTCCACCTCCACCCCGGAGCCGCCCGCGATCCCCTTGCTCACCCGAACCCTGCCGCTGCTCCCGTCCAGTCGCCCCACGTAGAAGCGCTGCTGGACGGCCCCCCGTCTACCCCCTTTCAGATCGCCCCAAGTAGCCACCGTCGCGTAGATGGTCGTGTAGCGACCGCCATCCTGCTTCTGCGTAGTGAGGTATGCCATCGTGCCTGCATCCGCCTCGGAATCCCGGCCATTCTGGGCCCGCCGATGGGATTCCAGGCCAAAAGGGGATAGGCCTTCCGTTCAAGGCCTCAGCCCTGATCCAGCACTCTGGCATTCCTGAATGCAGCGATCAATGCGTCCCGATGGGCCAGGCTTGTCCGCAGGTACCGACGCTTCCCGAGCGGCACGATGGCGCTATCCCCGTGTCCTGCGGAGATGGCCTGACTCACCCCCCCGATGCTCTCAAGCACGGTGAGATCCTTGGGACCGCAGGGGAGCTCCAGCGCCTTGTCCGCCGATATGTGCCAGTAAACCGCATAGAGATCCCCCTTCCGTTCGAAGGTAAAGGCGATCACGTCCCTGCACCCATTGGCGACACGGGTGATCTGATCATAGGGAAGCAGCTCGAAATCAGCGGCTTCGTTCAGCAAGAGGATGAACTCCTGCTCGGCATTACGCAGGCTCTGCTTCTGTTCAACGCTCAACCATTTCCTTGCGCGCACCTCTTCCCAGCGTCGGAAGACCTCAAAGTTGTCAGCCGTTCGCGGGTGCTTGGCCAGTGTGGCTGGATCAGCATGGATAGCAACCGGGCAATCCCAGGCCGCGGCCTTGCTGGTGACAAACTCCAACTGGTCAGGTTGCGTCCCGATGGTCTCGGCGCTCGGAAGCCAGTAACCTAACCAGCCGAAGTTCAGACGCGTGAAGTTATCCCGCATCCGCGGGGCTTCCCGGAAGGGATGCCTGAGGGTCTCTTCCTTCAGTTTCTCTGGCCGGAAGATGTCGAACGCATTAGCGCCGGTCAGCAGATGCCAACTGAAGTGGGTCTTTGCCGCTCCCTCGGCGAAGATGGGCTCCGGTCTGAGCTTGCTGAATACTCTGTACTGGGCGCCGGACACATGGTACCAGAAAGGCGCGTTGACACCTTCCGACCCGTCGAAGTAGAAGAACTCGAATCCGGCATCCCAGAGGTCAGCGATGCCGTCCGCCACGTCATCCTGGAGGTCTGAATTCTGATCCAGATAAACGCTGGTTGCGCCGAACTCACTGACGTCAAGCAACCCGAACATATAGCCTACGGGTTGGGCATTGATCGTTGTCCGGTCTATTCCACGTTCACAGCCGTGGAATGAATAGGGTGGCGTTGATGTGTACCCTTCGTACGAGATCAGTTCCGTCCCGATCTTCAGCACCTTCCGGTTTGTGGCCATCGTTGAATGCAGGGGATTCTGCTCAACGTGGATGGTGGTGTCCGTTTTTCCAAGCGGCTTTGCCAGCGTAAAGATCCTCAGCAGATTCAGGCGGTGATCAGGTACGGGTGTGACGTACTTGCTATCCCGCCCGATGTGGCTATGGAGAAAGTGGCAACCGGGGGTGATACCTGCCTGCTTGATCTTGGTCAGCATCGCCTTCAGATCCGCTTTGCCGTTTGGGTATTCCGGGCTGTAGACATCGTAATTGCCGATGAGCCTGTACCCTCTGCTTTCGAGAAAGGCGGGGTAGTAGATGTTCATGAGCCTGAATCCGCCCATCTTGGCGTAGGCGATGTGCTCATCCACATTGGTCGGATTAACCGAGTATGTCCAGTAGTACGAGGCGTTATAGAGATCATGCCTGCGGCTAGCCACCCCATGCGGTAAACCATAGTCCTCTTCGAGGATGGCGATCTTGTCCAGCAGTTCGTCTTTGGCGCAGGTGATCAGCGCCGCTGTGACCCCAGTAAGCTTTACCTTCTCGTCCGAACCTGCCTGCAGGATCCGGTAGCCATCACCCTCTTCCGAGTCAGCATTCGCACAGGGCCCCGCCGCGAGTACATTCACGGCGACCTCCTCATTCCATATCACGTTTAGCCAGTCGCCCCAATGGCCAAGATCGCGGACTGGCAAGCGCAGGAACCACATTTCGGAGATGGGCGGTTCGGTCATCAGAATGCCATAGTCTTCGGTCAGGTTGAACGCCTCCAGCGTAAACGCTATGTAAGCCTCAGTGATCTTCACACTGACGGTGGCTTCCCAAGGGATCAGTTCGTAGCCGATGATCAGCTTATCGCCTTCTTTCCTGACGGCATTTGACTTGAAGGTTGTCCTTCTGTTCTGGTATGCCAGTTTTATTTCATTCTGGTAAGGACGCGGTTCCGTGATGGTACTGAGCGGTATTCTCCTGCCTTGCACCAGACATTCAGTGCCGGTGGGTTTGAACACCAGACTACTGACGATCCCATCACTGGCAATGATGAGCCGCATTTGTGCGTTCTCGATCATCACGTTAGGCGTCGTGTTCATGGTCAGCTCCGCAAGGGATAGGCGTTCCGCTTCTTCCGACCGATTGCCCAGAGTAGAGTAACCCTGCCCGCCCATCGCGTCAACTCGAGTTCTGGGCAGGGCGGTTCTAAGAAACCGGCGAGGGAGTCGACGGCTGGGGCTGCGATCGCCATAGGGCGCCCCCGAGGCCCCCTGCTACGAGGATACCGTCCCGCAGGCTATTCCACCCCTTGTTCCCGCGGGCGCCACTGCGGTCAGCGACAGTGCACTGGCGCCGTCTATAGAGACAACGCAGAAGCCAAAAGCAGAAATGCGAGCAGCACCACGATGAGCAGGGCGACCAGCCCCGCCAGGCGCAGTTCGGTCGGTGCATAGAGAGCCAGTTCCGGGATCCGGGCCCTGCGTCGGCCGCGCAGGCACCTCCTCCGGGACCGTCCGGAAAACCGCCGCGTTACGCGCTTCTTCTTTGGCAGAGCATGGCAGTGACGTCCGCCGGACCCGGAAAGACAAGAAGCGTGAGTATCATCGCCGGACAATGGTTGCCCAGCTCGACGTGCGGAGTGGCGAGGGCTGCAGCCACTGCGGCGGAGGCACGCTACCGCAGCTTCGTGCATAGGCGCAGCAACCACGGAGGATATGCTCGATGAACGCCATCCCGACTTCCTGCATCTGCGGCTCCAGCGAAGGGGTCCGCCGGCGCGATGGAATGTGTGACCTCTGGGTATGCTCAAGGTGCGGCCGTAGCCGCGGACTGTCGGACGATGCTGAGCGGCTTCTGCCATCCTGCCCTACGACCGCACCAACGCATTGGCACTTCCTGCGGCGCGCGGCCCTGCCGGCGTTGGCACTGCTCGGGGCTGCACTATTGCTGAAGCTACTCTGGCCTTACCTGCTTCTGGCGATACTGATCTGGCTGGCCTGGTACCATCGCCGCTGGCTGCATGGGATGGTCCGCCGTCTTACGTAGCGGGTGGTGCAGAGGGAATTGAGCCCGCATTGGGCCAACACAGATCGCCGCCGCGCAGTTTGCCGTCAAGCGTCTGACCGTCAACGACACTCGGTACAGGTACTTGACAAGCGTAGGCCCGATACTATAGAAGGTATTGCCGATGGGCACCGAGAGTCGGGTATGGTGTAGCTCCTGGAGTCGTTGCGGCGCATGGCGTGGCGCTTCTGCTGTTGCCTCGGAGCAAGGGGAGTGAGTTCCATGGGAAGACCGGTTCCACGCGAGCAACCCCTTTCTCAGGCGGATGCAGACGCGGCGCGTTTGGCGGCCGCGTTTGCGCGCTGTCTCGATGTTAGCCTTGGCACCCTCTGGCGTGTGCGGGAGGACGCTTGGCGTGATCGCCTGGCACACTACAGCGGGGAGAAACGGGACTGGCATCCTGGGCTGTCGGTTCGAACCGAACCCGTACTCTCGCCCTACGAGATGATCCCGCTCCTGTTCGGTTCGTCCTCCTGGACAGGGCCGGTGTCGGTCCGCGGCCTCACCCGGGAGCGCGACGGTCGAAGCCTGACTTGGTTCGGCAGGAAGGTTCAACCGGCCTACTTCCCTGTTCCCGAGTTTGCCGACGCTCGCCCTTTTCCGAGGTCACGCGCACATCCAGGTGAACTGGTGGGCCGCGACCTCGACCGCTACCGCGTAGCCGTCAACCATGACAAGCCTCGGCTGGACGCAGGCGAACTGGAGGATCTGAAGCGATGGGCGCGAAGCAGACGGCTCCTGCCGTGACCACGGTGGCCCACTGGTGTGAGTGGAAGGAAAAATGCGCTGCAGGGCTTTGCTCTGCCGAGACCCGAGCCGCCTTTGGGCGCTTGGGGCGTATGCTTTACACACGGCACCTCCAACGGCTAGGCAGTGTCAAGCGCCACGGGGATAGCATCGCAGGCGGTGTCGGCGGCGCCGGCAACTCGGACGCCTGGCACATTCTCGAGACGTACGCCATCGTTCCCAGGCCGATGAGCGCCAAGGTATACAAGGACTACATCCTCGACAGCGCCGTTCTTAACGGCGGCAACCCCGCAGCGGCATGCCAAACAGCGGCAGGCCTGGTCATGCGCAGTGCGCTTCGCGAGTACGCACTCCGGGAGTGCGCGGACACACGCTCGGAGTCCATCTACGAACCAGGCCGCGACGGAGTGGCGCTCATCGATGTGCTGCTGCCAGAAACAGAGGCTGCTTTCGGTCCCGGCGAAGAACAGGAAACACGTGCACTGGCGGCCGAGATGGCTCCTGGCGTATTCGGCGTCCTAAGCCTCCGTCAGCGCGTATTCCTGCTGGCAACCGGCATCGGGATCTCTTCGCTTGCCGACCCGCGCGTGAGTGCCGCGGCAGGATGCTCATACCAGAGACTCTACGAAGCCAAGGCAACCATCAGGGACGCCATACTCGGCGCCATCGAGGCGCGCTTCTCTGGCGATGGCGAGGACCCTTCAGCCGTCACGCTTCTCGGGGGCATGGTCGCAGGAGCCCTATACCCGCTGGCTCTAGCCTGGGGTAGAGCGGAAAAAGCGTGCGCTCCGCTCTTCTCACTGGTAGATCCATGCGATATCTGACGACCCCGAGGCCATGACCATGAGCACACTACCAAAGTCCAAGACCGTCCTCCGGCCCGAATGGCAACGCCGGCGTCTCACAAACTGGCTGCGCGAGTGGGAGATTGCTCGAGCGCTGCGTCCGCGGTCACCGAGCGTCGTGGCTCAGCCTTCTCCGCTCAGCGACGCTGAAGAGGCGGACCGTGCCAGGCTCCGTGGGTCGGTCCGTCCGTTTGACCAGGATGTGACCGTCGGCCAGGTTCGGCTCTTGCCGGCTGAGCTACTGAGGGGTACCGAGGAACTGGTACTCGTGTACGTGTTGTCCGACTGGGAGGCGGGTGACGTTCTGGTGGCCAAGGTCTCGCCTTTTTCCGAACCGGCCACTCCGGGCGAGTGGCTTACTGGGTTTTGCGAGCCCTTGGTTCGCGTTCTGAGCCTCTGGAACGTTGTAAACCTCCCGCCCTCGGCGCTGGCTCGTAGCTGGATTGCCGTTGAGCTTTCGGAGAAGCAACAGGCCGACGCCTGGGCCGTGTTCTGCCACATTACCACCGGTGTCGAACTGCCGGCTTGCCTGGTTGAGCAAGTCGGCCCGCTCATCGCGAACCCCGCGGATCCCCGCGTTCAGTACCAGGGCGAGCAGGCGGCTATCATGGTGGCGATGCAGGAAACCGCAACGCACCAGGCGGCCCGCGACGATCTGGCCGTCATCGTGGCACTGCTTGGCCCCATGCTGCGCCAGTCCGCCGCTCCGCCGGTGCTGCGTTTCCGAGAGCGACCGCATGTCGTCGCACTTCGCTGTGGGATGCCCTTAGCGGCAGCTACGCCTGGGGAACAGGTGTCGGAGGTCATCCTCTGGACCCCGGACTCAACCGCCGCAGATCTGCTCCCGACCCCCGACGCAGAGCACGCGGTACCCATGCTGTACGCTCGCCTTATCACTCCCATCCAGCCGCTGAGCACTGGCCTCTACGCCGCCTGGGACTTGGTTGGCGAGGTACCCTGTGTGCGGGGCCGGACGTCGTTTCTTCTTCTCGAACGCGCCACCGGCGACAGTCTGGGCGAGGGCGAGGTTACCCATGAAGGAGGCCGCGCCGAACTGCGCGAAGGCGACTGGTCTCGTCTGCGGGCTCATGTCCATGACACGTCGGGCCTGGCACTTGTCATCGTCTGCCCGCACGCGGATGAGGCTTGAGCTATGTGCTTGGCCTGGAACGTCGACGAACCCTCTCAGGTATTCCAGCGCTCCGCGATTGCGGGGCTCGGGCAGCTCCTGCCGGCCGACGTCAGCCTTCCCATGCTGCCAGTTCTGCTGCCCCGCGAACTCCTTGACCCCAATCGAGCCACGGCGCTGGCATGGCTCGCCCGAGATGCGTGGCTGAGTCGTTTGCTCGCAGGGCCGGTCCTGGCCCTCCCAGAGTGGCTGGCCAGTCAGCGGCCGTTTGGGGACTCTGGCCCGGCGCTGGGCGAGCTCTGGGATCTGCCTGCCGCTGTAGCTGTGATCCCCTTGGACAGTCCCACAAGCAGAGCGGCAGAGGTCCTGCAGATGTGGTGTGTGGCGGACCTGGGTCAGCGCCTGGCTACCGATCACAGGAATGCCCTTCCCGCCCTTCCCGAGCGGCTTTCCACAGAGCCGGACGTTCGCTGTTTTGTGGTTCGGTCGGATACCGGCATGGCGAGCCGTAATGTCGTCGGCACCTCATGGATGCTTGGTTTCGAGCTGGCGCTGCGCGTGTTGCGCGAGGGCAATCCCAAAGTGCTTCGGGCCCTTGCTGCGGAGTGGATCGTCACGGGCGATGTGCGCACGGGGCTCGTCCGCCGCGTCGGCCTGGGCCAGAAGCTCGACCTGGTCACATCCCGGAACTGGCTGCTACCGGCGGACAACTGGAATGAAGTCCCGCAGGGGTACCGCCCCCGCGGCAGGGTCGGGTTTGCCGCGTCCCTGGAGGCGGCGTGGAATGTCATTCTGGGGGCGGGCACTCAGGATGCCGGGAGCCGCCCGTGGCCGGACAAGGTTGCCGCGCTGCACACGTTTGTCAGCAGAGCGTGGGGGCCTGTGGTCGGCGCCGCACTCCTTTCCCGTGCTCAGCGCGTCGTGCTCTGGCACACGGACAACGAAGAGGAATCGGCAGGGCCAGCCAGGGGCATCGGGAAGCTTCTGTGCGAGCTGGCTGGCCGGCAGGGCGTTGAGTGCCCGGACGCCGAACTGCGACGCGTCTCTTCCACCAGTATCCTTGCGGTGGAGGGGGAGGTGCAGCCCCGGCTGCAGCGGGATATCCGTGTCAACCAAGAGGGGGCAGTACTCTTCAACATTACGCAAGGCAACCGCCTTATGGGGCTGGCTGCCTACAACCTGGCTCGTCGTCATCCCGGCGACCTCTGGCTCGCCTACCGCGATGTCGACAACACTGGACTCGATTACACCGGCATCCGTTTCGAGGGCTTGGAGCCCATCACCTTCCGCCTGCAAGGAGACGCCCGCCGCGCCAGGGTGAACTGGGATTTCATCTTCCGGCGTTCCGACCGGCGCACGACTGAGGTGGATTGGGGTAACGTTCTCGACAACATCCTCGCGGTGCCGGAATGACCCTGCCCCCAGCTCTTCTTAGACAACGTATGAACGGAACTACTCATACCGCCGCGTCAAGCCCCATCCTGCTCGGCAGTACCTTTCCGCTGAGCCTGGTTCGCCGGCAGGTCTCGATCGACCCCGCGAGCCTCGACGAACTGCGCGCCGAGGTTGCCGTTCGGCCCGTGGCATCTTTCTGGGGTCACGCCAACTCCATCGCCGCCGCGAATGCGATGCTCGGCGCTGATGTCACGCCCAGCACAACACGTCCAGCACTCATACTGGACCCCGAAGGGTTCCCGTCCCTCGATGGGGTCATCTTCACTGAGTGCTGGGTGCTCTCTCCCGAATACGTCCCGGGTTACCGCCCCGCCGTCGGCGAGGAAGTCGCGGCGGTGAAGATTGCAGGCTGGCAGGTGCTGAGGATGCAGTGGTGAGGGCGCGCGCCCGGAACAGTGCGAATGACGCAGAGGAGTGAGCGATGTACCTGTGTTATGACATCCGCGGCATCCAGTCCTTCATATTCCAGATCCCGCGATTGAAGTACATCATCGGCGGCAGCGCCCGTGTTGATCGTTTCGACCGCAGGATAGTACCGAGGCTTGCCGCGGAGAGCGGCTGGGATCTCATCTGCGCGGGTGGTGGCAAGGGCGCTTTCCGAGCGGCCTCGCAAGAGCAGTGCGACAGCATACAGGCATCCATCATTGCGGCCGTGCGGGAGTTCGGTGCCGACGTCCGTTTCGGTCGGCACGAGGTGTACAGCGAGGCCGCACATTGCACGGATCGGCTCTTCCCGTACCTCCCGGACAACCTCAAGGGACATCCCTGCAAAGAGAGCGGTTTGTACCCGGTCGAGGGCGGCGATGTGCACGAGGTGGTGCGGGCGAGAGATTGGAGTTGCGGCGAGCACATACCGCGTTGGTTCGAGGAGCAGTTGCTGGAAAGCGGTGAAGTCGAGCTCCCGCTTGGACTTGGAGTTGGTCCGCTTGGGTTCATGCGCGATGTCGACGAGGGAACGCCTGGCTTCGGGGTCTTAGGCAAGCGCAACCGCTGGGCGGTGATCTGTATGGACGGCAATGACATGGGCAGCCAGTTCCGCTGGATGACCGACACCAACCGCGATGAGGCGGCGATGATACCCTGGGTCAAGGAGGTCGGCAAGGCCCTGGATACCAGTAGCCGGAAGGCCTGCTTGGCAGGCATGAAGCGGGTGCTGGCGGCATGGGTCGACGACGAATCTGTACGTCGAGACTTGGAGACGGGCAAGTATCGCGACCATGAAGGTCGAACCGTCCTGCCCCTTAGGCCTCTGGTCGTGGGAGGCGATGATATCGCCATGCTCTGCCACGCAAGCCACGCCGCCACGTTTGTGCGCGAGGCTTGCCGCGCCTTCGAGGAGTGCAGCGAACGGCTGGCGCAGGAAGCTCAAGGAAAGGGCATCGAGTTGTGGCCTGCCACCGGCGGCCGCGTCACCATCAGTGCGGGAGTCCTCTACTGTGGGACATCGCTGCCTTTGGCCACCGCGATCCCTTACGCTGAGAACCTGCAGGCACTGGCAAAGGCGAAGGGGCGCAGGCTGAAAGGAGGCCGCACCCGCGAGCCTGCACCAGCCTGTATCGACTTCGAGGCGGTCACCGAATCCATGCTTGACACTCCTCTGACCCGGCGAGAGCGTGAACTGATCTTTCTGGATGCCGATCTGGGCTCCGAGCGAGTGGCCCTGACCCGGCGGCCTTACACCATCGAGGATTTCGGGGCATTGCTGGACGAAGCCAAACGTCTGCGTATACCCGGCTCGATACTGCACCAACTGCTGCCAGGCCTGCGCAGCGGCTTTCACGATCGCCAGGTGTTCCGCTGGCGTCTGGGCAAGCGTCAGGATGCCTTGTTCGAGGCCCTGGAGGAAACGGCGGACGGCAGGCGGATGGGCGATGGACTGGCCAAGTCGCATTGGCGCCGTGAATCCACGGGCGTGAACCAGTGGTGTCGGCATACCGACCTGATCGACATGGCACTGCTGGCTCAGGAAGACCACCGCATGGCGCAGGAGACGGCCCAATGACGGAACTGGAACTGACCATAACGCTTCTCTCCGATGCGGAACTGGGAACAGGGTTCGGAACCGAGGCGGTGAACAGCCTGCTGCCGCGCGACGCCAGAGGCCAACCCATCATTCCGGCATCGCATCTGAAGGGACTGTTGCGTGAGCGTGTCGAAGCGCTCAAGGCTCTGCGCGACTGGCCTGATGGCCTTGTGGATGCGCTCTTCGGCGAGCCGGGCGAGAACGGTGAGGACGGGCAGTCATCCCGGATTCGCGTGAGCGGAGCGGTGTGCGAAACGGGCGAGGCGAAGATCATCACCATCGCGCGTACGGCTCTTGGTCGGTATGGCGTCGCCGCGCCGGGATCGCTGCGCACTGTCGAAGCGATCAGCGCTGGCACCACTTTCACTGGCAGGGTCTGGGTGGACGACGAACCCGGTGGCACGCTCGATTTGCTGACACGGCTCGCCCTGATGTCCATGGAGGCGCTGGGAGGAGGGCGCACCCGTGGAGCCGGCCTATGCTGCGTTCGCATAGCCGGGGAACGCCGTCTTCCAGGGCCTCTGCTGCGACAGGTGGAGGCACTCCTGCGATCCACGGCCCCACCGAAGCCTTCGGAAGCCGCTCAGAGCAGGAGTGTTCAAGCGAGGGAGTTTGCGTCTGGCAGCCCGCACTGGCTTCGGCTGGTGTTCCGTGCGGACTCCGCAGTCTGCTGTCCCGAAATCCCGATCAACGGCTCAACCAACCACGTGAGGTCCGGCCCTGTCATCCCGGCAAGCGCGGTGCAGGGGGCGATCCTCGCCCGGTTGGACGGGCTCGATCCAGCCCTGGCCAGTGCCTGCTTTGCCGATGCTCGATTCCGCGCCTGGCCGCTGCTGCCAGTTCTCGGGGCTGAGGACGTGCACGATGACGTGCCGTTTGGCGTGCGTGTTGATCTGACCCATCGTCTGAGCAAATTGCCGATGGAAGGCGGCGGGCATGACGTGCGTGACACGGCCATCAAGCCATACCATTGGAGCGAGGTCGCCGGCGGCTCTCCCCTCAAGTCGTCCGACGGTATTCTGCGCCGCCACCCCGACGGTACGGTCACCCTCTGGAAAGCCGCCGATATGCCCCGGCTCATCACGTCTCACAGTGTGCATCTCGGGTCCGGTCCGGAGTCCAAGCGTTCGCTGTTCTCCGTGGAGGCCCTCGCCCCCATGGTATTCAGCGGCCTGCTTGCCATCCCCGCCGAGGCTGCAGAGGCTGTCCGGCAGGCGCTCTCCAGTGATCCGACTATATGCTTCGGCAAAGCCCGCAGCATCCGCGGCAGCGGCAGACTTGAGGTGCATCCTGCCGACCCGCTTGCCGATCTTCTCTCCGGCCGGTTCCCAGACAAGCCGCCGGGCTGCGTATTCGTGGTACAGTCCCCTCTGCTCCTGCCGGATGACTACCAGGTTGGTCGGGCTGAGACTGCTCTCCAGTACCTGGCTGAGCGTGCCGGATGGGGGACTGCGCTGCTTGACTGCGAAGAGACCTCCGGCCAGAGCATCGCCCGCACCGCCGCCACCTGCGGCATCCGTTTCGGCTGGAACCGCCACGGCCTGGGGGCCAAGGCTGACGAACGACACCGACGGCTGCAGGCCCACCGTGTCATCCTCCCCGGCTCAGTCCTGGTGCTGAGAACGCCGCTCACAGATACCGCCGCGAAGCTGCTTGCCGGTCTCGGCGATGGGCGCGAAAGCGGCTTCGGCGCCTTGTTGCCTCACCCGGGGATGGCCGCTTCCGAGCCCTACCGGCCGCGCCGGCCACCAGTCACCCTCGGGTCCCGCGACGAGGCCGGACGCCGCGCGCTTCTCCTATTCACCACGGCGGGCAAGGCCGATGGTCCGAGCCCGAGCCAGATCTCTGCTGTTGGCCGGCGGATTGGCAAGGGCGCTGATGCGTACCTCGACAAGCAGGCTGGCCGTGGCGGGGTCAGGCACTGGCACCGCTGGGAGCCTGTGTTTGGGGACGTAAAGCAAGTACTCTGCGGCGATCCGGATCTGGCGCGGCGCGTACTCCGTGCCTGGCAGGATCTGGCGATCATCCACCGCGGCACTGACAAGGAGCGGCGTTCATGACCACGCACGCACGCTACGTTCACCGGTTGTTGATCCCGCTCGTCTTCCCTTGCGGCCTGGCGCCCGGCGCCGGCAAGGATGGCGGAAACCTGCTGGTACTCTCCCGGGACGGTCAGGGCCGACCGGTCCTCCGTGGCACCGCCATCGCAGGAGCCCTGCGCCAGGCTTGGGCGAGGAAGCACGGTTACGATGCGTCATCCAGAGGGCATGACAAGGAAGTTGCGCGGTGGTTTGGCTACGCCCTCGGCGATGACGACGGCGAGGGCAGTGAGCACCGTAACCTGCCAAGCCCCCTCCGCCTGGCCGATGCTCTGCTGGAGGCAGGTCTTCAGGACGCCGAGAGGCGGCACCACAATGCCATCGACCGGCACTCCGGGGCGGCACGCGATGGCGGGCTGTTCGCCATCGAAATGCTCCCGCCCGGGACCTCGGCGGTCCTGGTGCTCAACCTGCACGTTGGGGATGACTCGGGCGCCAAGGACTTCCTTGCTGAGTTGGTTGGGCTGGTCGCGGCCGGCCTGTTGTTCGGTGGCCATGGCGCGCGCGGAATTGGCTCGGCTCAACTCGACGGCAACGCGCTCTGGCGCCGCTTCGATCTCACGGACCTTGACGATTGCGCCGCCTGGCTGGATCAGTCCTGGGCTTGGCGCACAGGCGACACGCCCGCACCATCCGGCGATGCCCTGCCGCCTGCCGAGGACCCCAAGGCTCTGCGTGTCTCCGTGGAACTGGCCATCCCCCGTGGGCAGGACATCTGCATCGGTTCCGGTATGGGCGAGGAGTTCCCCGTTGAGCCCCAGCAGGTCACTGCCGTTGACGGCAGACGCTACTGGCGCCTGCCCGGATCGAGCCTGCGCGGCGTGTTCCGCGCCTGGGTTGCCCGGCTCGCCGCGCGTGATTCCCGTACCTGCAAACGCGCACCACCAGCGGACTCGGTCACCCGCTTCACCGACAACGGCCGCAAATCCGCCACCGGTGACGACGTCGGCTGGTTGTTCCACGACAGAGAAACACGCATGGCCAATGTGCGCGACTTGGCGAGTGGCGAACTGGACTTGGACGAAGTGGTCGCCTGCCCCGTGGCTGACCTCTTCGGCAGTCTCTACAACGCTGGACGCATCCACATTTCCGATGCCATCGCCGACCAACCTGTCGGGGGCACTGGCGATGGGACCCACGGGCACCAGTCGCAGCACCGCCGCCACGTTGCCGTCGACCGCATCACCGGCGGTGCCAACGAAGGGTTCCTGTTTGACCACGCCGCGCTCCTGCCTGGGCCGCGCTTCCGCACCGAGATCATCATTCAGGAAGCGCAGACCCAGGATGCGGAGTGGCTAATCGCCACCCTCCGTGCCCTGGACCTGGGACTGATCCGGGTAGGTTCGTCCAAGTCGTCCGGGCGCCTGTCCCTGGCGGCACCACCAACGGCGACCGGTCCCGATGGCCTGGTGAAGATCGTCCAGAACCTGCAACCCAGCGAGGTCTGCCATGGATAGGGAACCTGCAAACATCGCCAACCACCGTCGGAAGATGGAGAAGGGCGAGTACACTCATCGGGATGCCGACGAGTTCAACAGATGGCGTCAGAACCCCGACAAGTGCCCGCCGGAGAGCGACGTGAAGGCTGCGGCCGACAAGCTGTGGGCTGAGTTCCAGGCCAAGGGTGGCTTGGCGGCATGCAGGCCCATGGCGCGGGCGAACGTGCCTCCTGCCGGGCCGCAGCCCTCCCAAGGTCGGCCAACGTACAACGGCTACCGGCCCAGGGAATCAGGCCCAGCGCCCCTCACGCGCAATGACACCGACAACGCCGGCGGTGCCGACCCGCGCTGTCTGGGCGCACCCTTCCACAACCCCTATACCTTCATCCCGTTCCCGCCGCCGGGCTGGTTCACGGGAGTGCGCGCCCGACGGCCGCCAACGCCTCTGAGCATGGATGAGATCGAGTCCGAGCGCTTCACCGGCATCGTCGAAGTCGAATTGGCGACGGTGTCGCCGCTCCTGACCTGCGAGCCTGACCCCGTCGATAAGGACGCGCCGCACAAGACCTACCGCGCCCTGACCATTGGTGACGATGTCATCGTTCCCGCCACCGGGGTGCGTGGCAGTCTGCGTAACCTCATGTCCATCATTGCCGGCGGAACGCTGGGTTACCTGGATGAGGGGGCGTGGCTAGTGCAGGGGCGCGACCGGAACTTGGGGCCACGGGGCAAGTTCAGTCCGCCGGAGACGCCGCAGCACTGCTTCCTGGCTGAGGTCGTGCGCCCGGGCACTGAGGTCAGCCCCGGCGCCATCAGGCTGGGCGAGACACGGTTGGTCCCGTTGCGCGATCTGGAGGCCACCGCACAACGCCTGGGGAAGCGTCTTCCCAGGCCCGAAGCGAACCGGAAGCCGCAGTACCTCTGGCTCGACGAGCGTTGCGAATCCATCTCCGAGAACCGCGATTCCCGCCATCTCTGGAAGCTCAAGCTCTCCGGACGCCCCATCAACCTCAAGGGCAAACGCGAAGGGCTGTTCAAGGGAGACGATCATGAGATCCCCATCTCGTCCGCACTGTGGGCAGCCTATCTGGGGCGCAATCGCCATGGCGAGCATCAGTATCTGCGGCCCGGCGACCTGGTCTGGCTGGAGCCCAGCGACCCGGGTGCTACCGAGATCCGCGAAGAGAAGGACATTGCCTCGATCCAATGGGCCCGCTGGGGTCGCCGGGGCGAGGCGTTGCGTCAGGCTGTCGAAAAGCACCACAGGCACATGCTGCCGGACTCGATGAACCCCGACAGCAAGGTGGACGAGGTGACCGATCTGTTCGGACAAGTCCCCATGGAAGGCCTGAAGGCTGCCGGTCCGTTCGCCGCCCGTATCCGGCCGGAGAACCTCGTATTCCGCGATGCCGTCAAGGACGGGTTACTGCGCAACGTGCCACTCGCCCCACTCGCCCCGCCTCATCCCGGCTGTGCGGCGTTCTACCGCGGCAGTACCGACGCTGGCACGGTAGCGAATGCAGGTCCCTTGCGCGGCTTCAAAGTCTACCGCACCTCCGCTGAGAACGGTGACAAAGCACCGTGGCGGTTCAGCAGCCAAGGGGTGTACGGCGACCGTGGCCAGTTGCAGGACAGCCATCTGAGAGTGAACAAGACCTGCGATCTGCTCAAAGAGGGGCGTACCGGTATTGTGCGCTTCGCATGCCGCTCACTCTCGCAACGTGAGTTGGCCCTGCTGTTGCTGGCGTGCAGCGTGGACTGGCGCCTCGGCGGTGGCAAGCCACTTGGACTGGGGGTCTGTCGACCCCTGCGCATCGTGGCCAGGGACGAGAACGGCGAGGACGTTTGCCGCTGCGTACGGGACGGTGTCGATCCGGCTGTTCTGCCGGCTCCCTATACCGCCAAGGTGGAGGATCTCCTGGAGCGTCGCGACCTCTGGCAGGCTGCCATACAGCCGGTCGAGATGCTGCGCTACCCCCGTGCACTCGTCTCCAACCATAACCGCATCCAGCGTGGTGGCCACGTCTGGTTTCAGCGCCATGCCAACCCCCGCAAGGGTGGAGACGGAAGCACGCGCGGCCTGGAAGTGCTCTGGGTCGACGGCGACCTGGCCAGAGCTGCGAGCGGAGCCACGCGCCTCCGCGCCCAGCCGCTGCCGCCATTCGACCCCGCCGATCCGCAGGCCGACTGCCTCTACGGCTACGACCTCTTCCGGGGCGAGGGTGACGAATGGTCCCGGCAGGCGGGGAATCGCCAAACCCACCACATGAAGCTCGAGCCCTTCGACCCCACCCGCCATGTCACCGGCAACGAACGTTCCGGCGGCTTCCAAGGGCAGAACCGGGACAACCGCCAGGCCGGCAGGAGCGATGCACGCGGGTTCGGCAACGGTAGTCCGGGGAAGTAACCGGTGAGCAGCGTGAGTCTGCTGACGGCGGGACAGCGGGTGCCGGACGTCCCGGACGCGGTGATGCGCCTCATCATTGGCCCTGTGCTCAGTCTGTTACGGCGGATTGTCGCGGAACCAGACGCAACCAGCACGCTCCTCAAGCAGATCATTGACGTCGAGGCGCCCGGCGAAATCCATCGTATGGCAGTGCTCATCGGCCCCAAGGCCGACGAGCCCGTTGGGATGGTCCTGCGCGAGTCCATTCCTCACTGGCTGTCCGTATTCCCCCGCCGCGCCGGTCAGGGATATTGTCCGGCGTTTCTGCGAGCACCGTAGCAAACTGCTCCACGGCGAGGAGGGGCAGCCAACGACAGCGAACTCCGCCAAGTGACCGACGAGGTGACCCACACTGCGGCGAAGTGCATCGTGGAAATGGTGCACTGGGCAGTGGGCCGTGGACAGAGCGCCCCGGACAGGAAGGAATGTGTCCGGGAGGAGACCGAGCGCCGCCGGCTTGGCGACGGGGCTCGGTTCCGCCCCGTCCTGATGTCTGGCCATATCACATCCACAGGGAGGGCAGCCCCATGACTTGTGACGCTTCAGAATCGGTACCGAAAGACGAACGGCAGCATCGCGCGCCGGCGGTGGCCTACGTCTGCCTCCTGTCCGACTACACAGTTGCCAGCGCGCAGGCCATCAAGCAGATCCTTCCCGCTCAGGTCATCGCGGTATCGTCGGAACATGTCCGCCGGTCGGGCAACGAGGAGCGTTTCCGGAGCCTGCTGCATTCCTGGCGTGTGTCCGTGCAGGTGATCGGCAGTGGCCCCCCCTGCGCCTTCCCCGCCGAACGGATGACCGACAGCCGGCGGTGGCTTGACCTGCATCTGTGTCCGCTTCTCGAAGCGGCACAGCGCCAAGGCCTCCAGCTCTTCGCCAACCTGACCGGTTCGACCAAGGCAGCGGCCATCGCCCTGAAGGAGTGCTGGGCATGGAACGAGCTGCACTACACCGCCGAAGGCACTCGTGCCCGAATCGAGGTCCTCGATCGCGGCGTGTTTAGCATCGCGCCGTTGGGGTTGCTCGAGGAAGCCCGCCTGCTCAACGTCGGCATCCGCGCCGACCCGGAACCCTGGCAGGGCACTGACCCACTGCGGCTGCGGGAGGCAGCCGAGACTCTCTATGCAGACTATTCACATGGGGCCGCCGCCAGTGTCCTGCATGGGTACGATGCGCTTCTGCGAGAACTCTGGTTCGGCGCCCGACCAGCCGAGCGGCTAGCGGCGATGGGCGTCTCCCTCGCCGGCAACTGCGCCTCGCTTCCCCCGGGTCCCCTGGCCAGCTTTCTAGCCGCCGTGAGCATCGGGGATCCCGCGGTGACCGTGGCGAGCGCTGGCGGGCTGTGCATCCCCGCCAGCAAGACGCACCGCTGGTCGCGATTCGTCAGTGGCGGCTGGTGGGAGTTTCTGGTGGCCGCCTGGATCGCAGAACTGAAGCGCGAGTTAGTGCCGCACGTCGTCATTCCGCGCGAGGGAGCTCGGTCGGACGATCTGGAGGCCGATATCCTGGTGCGCTGCCGGACTGGCGAGATGCGGGCCATCGAGTGCAAGGTTCAGCCCCCCGGTCGTTCAGGCTTTATGGATATGGTCAAGTTGCTCAATGACCTGTCACACCGCTTCGGCAAGACTCGCGGCGGCTTCGCCATCAGCCCCGCCTTCTGGTGGCAGGTCGACACGCAGACCCGGGATGCTTTCGCTGAATCCTGCGCGACCCGGCGTATCGATATTCTCGACAGCCAGGAAGCTGTCGAGCGCTGGGTCGACGGCTCCGACGGCCAGGCGCCGTTACCGCCGTACGAGATCGGTCGCTGAGAGGCCCGATTCCGGGGACAGCTGGCCGACGGTCAGGGCATACCTGTTCGGGGGCGCCTGCCCCATGGCGAACGTGGCGCAAGATGTCGGCGCCCTCCGTACGCTGGCCTGCTGGGGGATGGCTGTTCAGTGAGACTATGCCAGCGGCCTGCCGGGCTGTCTGCGCCGTTGGCGCTGGCGGACTTGCTGGCAGCAGGCGAGCACGAGGGCTGCGGCAGCCGTTGCAGCGATGGTGACATGAAGGAGCCAGTGATGGGATGGGTCATTCCCCGTCCGCACGTCCGTGACCCCGTGCAGCAGTCCCGCCAAGCCGATGAGCGCGGCGACCAGTGCCACGGTTCTCGGCGGCAAGGATAACCAGGGCGCCGGCGTGTTCCCGGCTGGTGCTTCCGGCGCACGGGATACCTGAAGCGGGACAATGCCCACGGGGCAGCCGGTTACGGCCTCAACGTCACGGTGGCTGCATCCTGCAGTTTCAGGCTTGCCAATCGCTGGCTCGAGGGCCGACTGGTCGGGTGGGCGTGGAGCGGCATCTGGGCTTTGAGCGGTCGCCTCTGCCGGTGGGTGCCGTGTATCGTTGGCGGTCTTTACGTCGGCTCCGGGCGGCGCGCATTCAGGGTGAGGGTGTGCGCCCGGTTTCACCGTGACTCCGATCCGTGCCAGCAGGGCCAGACTACGGTCGTCGGTGACTGCTGGCTCCCAGTCCGGCCGGCGCAGGAAACCCGCCAGGTCGCCCGGCGTCTGCCGGCCCGCGCGCAACAGATCCCAGAGTCCGGCAAAGGCGGGGGCGGGCAGATGATCGGTGCTGCGCAGCATGCGGCCCGCGGTGCCGTCCGTGAACCCGGCGACCGCGGTGATGTCGCCCGCCGGAAGCAGCCCCTTCTGCAGACCATCGAAGGGTTCAGCGACCGAGACGAAGTGGGTCAGGTTCGCACACTCGTGGTGCTCCTGCGACCCGATGTTCTCGGTCTTGCCACGGCGCTGAATCACGAAGCCGCCATCGCCCACCTGCAGCCAGCCGAACCGCTGTCGGCCGATGCAGGCGACGAGGAACGTATGCTCGAACAACTCGGGGGCTTGCCGGTACTGCGCCGCGAGCCGGCTCTGCGTCTGGGCCGCCGTACGGCACAGCAGCTTGACCACCACGTCAAAGGCCGCGTTGGCCGCCTCCTCCTGGCCACCGTCCAGGCACACGGCCAGCAGATCGCAGCAGTGCTCCATCTGCATGGCGATGCTGCTCACGGTGCCCTCTGCTCCAAGATCTGCGTGGCTGGCGCTGCCCCGGCCGTCGCAGACGACCAGGAAGGGGTGCGCGCCATCGGCACAGGCCAGGCAGGCGTCCTGGCCCGGCTGTGCGGCGCGGCGGTGCTTCAGCCCGGGCACGGCGGCATGGCAGGCCTTCCAGGCGGCGTTGGCTTGGGTAACGTCTGCGGTGCGTTTCATCGTTCCGTCCTTCCGTTACAGGGGCAGAGAGTATCACGAAAGCGGGTCAGACGGCGTCCCAGCCGTCGGTGGTCGGCAGGGCAATCCGCGCATCGGCGCTGGCCGAGCGGCTGACCGCGGCCATGCTCTGGCTGAGCCACTGGAAGAACTCGACGAACCGCAACCCGGCCAGGCGCTTGGGTGGCCGGTTGGGTGGGCAGATACCTGCGAGCGCGTTCATGTCGACCCCATTGCCGACTCCCACCCCGAGAAACACCAGCTTGCGCTCGGCCGTGAGTTGGTGAACGATGCGGCTGGCCTCCGCCACGTTGTCGGTGGGGGCACCATCGGTTAGCAGGACCATCCAGGGCTGGTAGTAGGGGACTCCGCGGCTCCGGTAGAAGCGCTTCTGCGCCTCCAGCATCCCGAAGGCCTGCCGCATCGCCTCGCCCATGGGCGTCCCACCCGTCGCGGCGAAGGTTGGCATCCTGGCCTCGTCCAGTTCGGCTGTGGCCAGTGAGGTGAACGGCTGCTCGACGGTCACGGACCCCCCGAAAGTGAGTACGGCCAGTTCCACCGCAAAACGGGCGCAGTCGTCGCCGATGACCTCCCGGACGAAGCAGCGGAACCCCGCGTTCAGTTCGGCGATCGGAGCGCCGCTCATGCTTCCCGAGGTGTCGAGCAGAAGTGCCACGGGGCAGCGCGTGGCGGGGTTGTCGAACAGGGCGAGGGCGTCGGTCGATGAGGTGTTGCTCGGCATGATCGTGAGTTCCTGATTCATGACTGCGTTGGCTCCGTTCCGGTGGTTCCAGTCTGTCCGCTCGGCGTGCTGCGTCGGCCTGGCCGATCTGGCCTGTTTACACCCATAGAGAAGGGCGTTTGGCCCGCGTTTTCCGGTGGCATGAAGTGCTTTGCTATGGCGCCCTTCCAGCGCACATTCATACAGGCACAGAATGCCAGCGCCAATGGCAGCCGCTTGCCCCGCCCGTAACGCTGAGGCCGCCGGCCTGGTATGACGACTGACGTCCTCATCCCGCCACACCCCGCGGCTCCGCCATGGCGCGTACCCCCGCAGTGCATGGCGCAAGGGGCCGCGCTCTCCTGGTCTTGACGTCGGCCGGCAGGAGTACCGTGCTGTGCCATCCCTTGTCCATCTCGCGAAGGTAGCGGCGCAGCGCCTCGCTCCAGGTGGCCAGGTCGGGGCGGCGCTCCGGCTGTGCGTTCCCATCGCGAAAGGCCTGCACAAAGAGCTCCTTCATCCGAAACGGCAGGTGACTCCACAGTCTGTACCACGGGCCTGCCGGCAGTCGGCAATCGGAGTCGTGTCCCAGCGGGCAGTGCTGCTGGCGCATGTTGCTCACGGGGTCGGTGCCGTTCATGTGGTTGTAAGGGTGTTGACCCAGCATGAGGAGCTTGAACAGCATCACGGCGACGCCGAAGCGTTCGTGTTCCACCGTGCGTATCACCGAGTCATGGCAATCCATAATCTCCGGGGCCTGGAAGTCGGGGATGCCCACGCGGCACAGGAATGACTCCCGACTCGCACGCACCTGAAAACTGTCGCAGTCCAGGCAGCTCACCCGGCTGGTCTGGGGATCGACCACGAAGTTGCCTGGGTTGATGTCGCCGATGATGATGCCGCGGTCATGCAGCCGGGAAACCACTTCGACGAAGCTGAGTGCGGTCGCCGCCAACTCGCGGCGGCTCCACGCCGGTAGCCGTTCCTGGATCAGCCGGTACTGGCAGAGAGTCTGGAATGGCGTGCCCCGCAGCTTCCGCATGGCGTAGCCAACCCACTGCCGCGAGTCATCGTAGACGGAGATGCGCGGCCAGGCCAGGTTCGGGTCCGCCTGACTGGCGCTGTCCCGCCGCATCGCCTCAATCTTGCGCCCGAGTTCGGGCCGCTTCAACAGCACGGGCGAATGGTACAGCTTCACCAGGACGTCAGGGTTGTCGGCCAGATGGTACACGGTCCCTTCGCCGCCGCGGGCCAGAATCTTGCCCAAGGCTCGCGCCGAGGCGTTCGCGTCGAACACCGTCCGCGCGGGCGATGTAGCGATGCTGGCAGGCCCGCGCGGTGGCGCCGCGGCGGGTTGTTGCCGCGCCGGCGCTGAGGCCGGAGGCGCGGGAGAGGTATGCGGCCGGCCAAAGAGCTGGTAGAGCAGTTGCTTGAACATGTCTCGGATCTCCTGGTTCATGCCGGCAGCGGGAGGGTGGCATCGCTCCTCATGGATCTGAAGAAGCCAGGTTCTGCGTTTTCCGGTGGCCGGTGACACGTTGTCGTCGCGATGGCCACCGCAGTGCAGAGGCGCTGTTCGCGCCCAACTTGGAAATGCCACAGGCCGGCTTACCGTGAATGCCGGCGAACAGGAGGCCTACGGTGGTGGACGCACTGATGGAGTTACTCAGCGGGCTGCACGTGCAGATAGCGGAAGGAATAGTTATCTTCGACCGGCCCACGGCGGTGCGCCATCTGGCCAGTGCCGCTCTGCGCGGCGCGGCCGGGTACTGCCTCGCCAGCCACCGGCCTGACCTCATGGCGCGTTGCTTCAAACCGGGTCAGGGGGGCGGCCGACCTCCGGCCGGACTTTTCCAGCCCCTGCACCGGCGCGCTGCCACCGCAGATGCGTTCCCATTCCGTATCGTCACGTGGGACCCCGAGGGCGAGTTCCTGACCGGCTTGGCCGAGGCGCTGGTCCAGTCGGGCCCCGGCCGGCCCTTCGGAGGCGGCGACTCGCTGATCGCGGCAGTCCACATCGATGGCATCGGGGATCTGGTCCACCAAGGCCTCAGCAGCCCCGCTGCAGCCTGGCGACTGACCTTGCGTACCCCGGTGAGCTTGGAGCGGCAAGGCCGATTACTCAACACCGACGACCTCACTCTGGGTCACATCGTGCAGGCCACGGCCTGGCGACTGAACCTGCTCAGTGAGCACTACGGCAACCGCGCGCAGATCGACCCGTCCGCCTGGATGGCAGCCGCCAGCCTGACTCGGGAACGGCAGCGGGATCTGCAGTGGGTCGAGCCGAAGCGCTGGTCGTCAACACAAGATCGCGCCATCTCCCTGGCCGGCGTGGTCGGCGACCTGCTCTACTCCGGCCTGACGCCCGAGCTGGCGACTCTCCTCCTCGCCGCCAGCGCCTTCCACCTCGGCAAGCACACGGCAGAAGGCTGCGGCCTGGTCGTGCTCGACCCGGCCTGAGCGCCGGCAGGGCACTCACGACCGGAGCCTCCCGGAACCCCGCCTCCCCGGGAACCCCAGCCGGCCCCGCTATCTTGGGCGGCGATGCCCGCTCCGGCCTCCGCTACCCTTCGGCTCTGCCCCCGTCGGGTGCCATCGACAGGGTGTCCACCATCGCCGAATGCGTGTCTCAATCGCCTTTCGGCTCTGCCCCCGTCGGGTAAGCAATGGGTCGTCCTGGATAAGGCGCTGGCTGAGTCTCAATCGCCTTTCGGCTCTGCCCCCGTCGGGTGGGTTGGTGGACTTCTGAGGTTGACTGAACGACGTGTCTCAATCGCCTTTCGGCTCTGCCCCCGTCGGGTTCCTGGTGCGCAACCCGGACAAGGCGAAGGATTTTGTCTCAATCGCCTTTCGGCTCTGCCCCCGTCGGGTACCGCCGGATGATGGCCCTGGCCGAGATCG
>CAILUI010000068.1 GCA_903837355.1 uncultured Victivallales bacterium | reverse complement strand
AACGCCCCCGACCACAGTTACGTCCATGATGACTGTGCCATATACAGCACTGACGAATTGTGCACCATTCACGATTCACCACTCACCCATCACGAGCCGGAGAAGCCGGCGGCTCATAGGGAGTAGTGCCTCTTGCAGACAGATTACGTCCAGGAACTGGTAACGATCCTCGAACGTCTGCGCGCGCCTGACGGTTGCCCGTGGGACCGGGAGCAGACGCATGCGACGCTGAAGCGCTTCCTGATCGAGGAATGCGGCGAACTGCTGGATGCCATTGACGAAGGCGATGACGGCGCCATGGTTGACGAACTGGGCGACGTGCTGCTGCAGCTCGTCTTCCATTGTCAGCTCGGCAAAGAGACGGGCCGCTTCACCCTTCAGGATGCGGCCCGTTCGGAGTGCGAGAAGATGCGGCGCCGGCACCCGCACGTGTTCGGCGACACCCAGGCGGCGACGGCGGCCGCCGTGGTCGATCAGTGGGACCGTCTCAAACGCGGCGAGGAGCGCCACGCCCGTAAGACCTCGGCCGTGGACGGCGTGCCGCGTCAGCTTCCGGCGCTGCACCGGGCGCAGGTCGTGTTGCGGAAGGCTGGCAAGGTCGGCTTCGAGTGGCCGGATGTCTCTGGGGCCATGGCCAAGGTCCGCGAAGAGCTGGCCGAAGTCGAGGAAGCCTGTCAGGCGGGTGACCGCGAGCGTACGGCGGAGGAGCTCGGCGACCTGCTGCTGGCCGTGGTGAACCTCTGCCGCTGGCACGATCTGGAGGCCGAGGACGTCGCGCAGCAAGCCGTGCGCAAGTTCATCACCAGGTTCCAGCGCCTCGAGGCGGCCCTGCAACAGGAGGGCAAGGCCTTGGCCGAAGTCCAGCCCAGCGAACTCGTGACGCGCTGGCGCAGTCAGGCTCGAGTCTGATGCCTAGCGCGACTTTCCTAGTTATTGGGGAGCCGGTTTCTAACATACTTAAGAAGAATGCGTTGCAAGTCACTGAACCTTACCCTAAACAAGCCATCCCGGCTTTCAGTTCGAGCAGTTCCACGAGGCGTTCTTGAATCTCGCTCATCCTGGTCAGGACGGTCTGCTGCCGTGGTTCCTTGGCCCGCGGCCTGCGCCGGTAGACATTCACGACTTCCCGGATGCCGTCGAGCTCGGCGAGCAGGCGGTTCATCGGCAAGGGTATGCCGGCCTGTGCCGCCCGCCGCTGGATGAGAGCCCTGAGCAGCACCGCGATGGTGCAGTACAGGCCGTGGACGCGGATCTTCTGGTCGGTCCAGTGGTTCAGCGGCCACCAAGTGCCCGTGGTTCGGTCTTTCATCTCCCGGAAGACGTGCTCGATGATGAACTGGCTGTGGTAGGCCTCGATGATCTCCTCAGCGTCCCATTCCAGGCGCGAGGAGATGATGATCGTTTTGCCCAGAACGGTGTCGGAGAGTTCCTCGATCCGGCTGCTGTCCACCTGGTACTCGAGGCTCGGATCAGACCCGATGCGCACCGAGATCAGCTCGGTAAGGAAGGGGCGCCCGAGCAGTCCGTCGCACTGCCTGCGGATCGAGTCCGGAGTCGGAGCGCGGCCCCCAGTGATCAGACCGCTGGCCCGGTCCTCGATCCGCTGCCTGATCTCGGCCAGGCCCGCCAAGGCTTTGTCGATGTCGGCATGCACGGTCCTGAACTGCGCGTTGAACAGCTCCTGGTTGAAGGTGACCACCACCTTGCGCTCCTTCCCGTATACGCTCTTGGAGGTGCAGAATGCCTTGAAGCCATCCAGTCGGGGACGGTGACAGGCGACCAGGCGCGGATCCTGGTTCGAAAGCGCCGCCAGGTCGCTGTGCTCATCAAGCTTCACAGAGCCGACGAAGTGCAGCGGCAGGGCGTCAACCCGCGCGATGTTGGCCGCCGAGTTGTTGCCCTTGTCGAACACGACGGTCACATCCGGGGTGGCGCTGAGGCCTGCCGCTCCCGACACCTGGCGCAGGAACTGGCCGAAACGCTCGATCATCACCGGGAACTGCTTCGCATCGTTGGTGTTGCCCTCGTAGAGGTCGTAGTAGACCGGCACATGTCCGTCACGCGAGCAGAACAGCGCATAGCTGATCTGCCGCAGGTTGCTCCTGCCCTGCTTGTTCTTGCCGCGGCGGGCGATGTCGCAGTGCGCGTTGAACGTGTTGATGAAAGTGTAGAAGTTCGTGCCGTCGTAGCAGAGACGCGACAGGTCGATCTGTTCTCGCTCAAGCACGCCTTTGATGATCTCCCGCCACAGTTCTGAGGCAGTCTGCTCGGGGATGGCCGCCATGTGGTCCCAGAAACGCTGGGAAGCCAGGGCCGCCTGGTCCGCCCCGGGAAGAGCGCGCCGCAGGGTAGTCTGCGAGAACCAGTCCCACATGGCCCTCTTGCTGACCGGCTCCACCGCCCGGTTCACCGCGGCAACCGCGAGGTACTCCCCGACGCTCAACCCCTGCCGCCGCTTCGGGCATAGTCTGTCGGTGTGCAAAGCCACTTCCTGCCGTTGTGCCTCCGCCCACATTGCCGTGGGCAGCCCGAACTCGAAGACCTCCGCATACTGCGGGGCCGGCCCGCCATCGACCGCCCTGGCGATATCTTCCAGCTTTCCCAAGTACTTCTGCCACAGGCGACGACACTTCCCGTCGACCCACCCCCAGCGCGAGTAGTAGTAGTAGGTCTTGCCGCCGATCTTCTTGGCTTCCAGCCTTTCCATGCCTGAATCCTCCGGTGTTATACACCCGAGGATATATTAGGGCATAGTCTAGCTATTTTCAAGGCCTCGGCCAGCACTTTTTGAGGCAAAATTATGCGCCAATCTCCAAATGTTTATTTAGGGCATAGCAAAGCAGCGCCCCAAGTCTTTGATACAGAACGTCTGAGGGAATACGGTTCTTCATAACCCGGAAAGTCGCGCTAGCCTGATCTATTCATGAGCCCACGGAACACACGGAAGACACGGACATTTGTGAGTATAATTCCGGATCGTCCGAAGTCGGTTTGGCGAGGCGCTGGCTGCTTGTGGTCGGATAGCGGGCTCTTT
>CAILUI010000067.1 GCA_903837355.1 uncultured Victivallales bacterium | reverse complement strand
GGCCATCGATCTGGCGCCCGGGGCGACCTTGACCCTCGTGCTCAAGGGCAGCCTCGCCATCGGCGTCACGCCCGGCGCCACCTACAGCAACTCCGCCAGCATCCAGTGGACCAGTCTGCCCTTGGCCCCGGGGAACCGGTCCACTCTCAACACGACCTCGCACGAGCGCACCGGCGTCGGCCCGGCGCCGGACACCTACAGCGCCACCTCCGCCAGCGCCACCGTCACCATCGCGCCGCCCATCCCAGCCAAGAGCATTGTCGCCTCTTCGGAGAGTCACACCGCCGACCCCTTCGCCGTCCCTGGCGAAATCGTGCGCTTCCACCTGGCCGTGCAGTTGCCCGAAGGCACGTCGACCGACTTCATGGTCCAGGACAACCTGCCCCCCGGCCTGCGCTACATCGATGACGGCACCGCCCGTGTCGCCTTTGTCGCCAACGGCGCCGGCATCGCCTCGACGGCGGTCGGCGGCGCTCCGGCCCTCACCGGAACAACCGAACTGAACCTGTCCGGTAACAGTGGCAGCGTCTCCCTCGCCACCAGCGGCTCGAACGGCCTCGCCATCGGCGGCAGCACGACCTTCGACGCCACCGTCTCCAGTTCGTCCGCCGCGGATGTCGACACCTACGCCGATGGCACCGACGTGCTGTTCCGTCTGGGCACACTGGTGAATAGCGACAGCGACGTCGATGGCGAGTACGTCGTCATCGAGTTCAACGCCCTGGTGACGAACGACCGCGACAGCACCGCCAGCGATGGCAGTGCCCAGCAGGCCGGGGCTGCGCTCTCGAACACCCTCCAGGTCAGCCTCCTCAGCAGCACAACCAATACCCTGGTCGGCTCCGCCTCCCCGGTCGATACTGCCAACACCGCGGTCGTCGTCGAACCGCAGATCAACAACCTGGCCAAGACGGTGGCGGTGTCCCCGGTCGACGCCGGCGACGCGATCAGCTACCAGATCACGTTCTCGAACAGCGTTGCCCACTCGGCCCAGTACGCCCCCGCTGTCCAGGCGGCGACTACCGGTGCGTTGGCGTCGGGCGTGTTCAATGCTGCGGGCGGCGCCGGTGGCACCGGACGCTTCACCTCCGCCCCCGCCGCCATCGACGGGGTGACCCTGGTCGACAACGACCGCGTGCTGGTCAAGGACCAAGCCACTGCCACCCAGAACGGCATCTACAAAGTCGTTGACGCGGCTGCGGGCACCTGGGACCGCGCCAGCGACGTCGACGCCAGCGCCGAAGTCACCCGCGGCTACCGCGTCTACGTCACCGACGGCACCACCAACAGCGGCCGCACCTATCAGCAGGAGAGCGCCAGCGTCACGCTGAACACCACCAGCCTCGTCTTCACCCGCGTATCCGGCAATCCCGCCGTGCGCGTCGCCACCACGGGCACCATCACCCTGCCCAACGGGCCGCTCGCTATCGACGACGTCACCTTGGCAGAAGGCGACCGGGTATTGCTCAAGAACCAGGCCGTCCCCTCGCAGAATGGCGTCTACGAGGTCACCGCGCTCGGCGCCTCGGCCACCCTGGCCCGTGCGGCCGACTTCAACGATTCGGCCGAGCTCCCGGCGGGAGTCCAGGTTTACGTAGCTGCCGGCACCGTCTCTGCTGGGCTGACCTTCGCGCAGGCAAGTGGCGACGTCCCGTTCACCGCTGTGCCGACGGAGACCGAGCCAAACGATACACCGGGCGCCGCGAACGACCTGCGGAACGCCTTCAGCAAGACGGCTCCGGGCGAGTTCACCGCCCAAGTCAGTGGCACGCGGTCTCCCGGCACGGATGACGACTACTTCATCATCCATGCCGGTCCGGGTGATACGCTAACCATCACCCTCGATGCCAACGGCGCACCTGCGGGGCTCGATCCGTACCTGGAATTGTACAACAACGTAGGTGTTTCGCTGGGCTCCAACGACGACATCAGCTTCCCCGGCAACCTCAACTCCCGAGTGGTCGTCACGCTGGGCGCTGCCGCATACACGGGCGACTACTACGTTAACGCCCGAGGGTACGAGACCTCCACGGGTGGCTACGTACTGACGGTCGTACGCGCCACATCGAGCTGGGTCCGTGTTCCTCAGGTGACCGCCTTCGACCTCGTGCTGACCGACGTACTGCCCGCGGACGTGCTCTTCAGCAGCCTCACCGTCACCACGCCCAGCGGCACCGATACGACCACCGCCAGCGGGGCCATCACCGGCGGCTCGGTCACCCTGCCTGCCGTTGGCGCCACCGGCACCATCACGATCAACCTCGACTCGCTGGCGCCCGAAGTCGACATCGGTGGCGCGACCAAGTCGGTGACCGTCACCGTCAACGGTACGATCTCCACCACGGCCGCCACGCGCCTGGAGATGGCGAACAGCGCCCGCTTGTCCT
>CAILUI010000066.1 GCA_903837355.1 uncultured Victivallales bacterium | reverse complement strand
GAACACGTCCAGGCAGCCCAGGAAGATGTTGCAGCAGGTGATGCGGATGGCGTCCATGAAGGCCTTCCGCCGGGTGTCCAGCTTGGCGTGTCCGGCCGCGATGACCTGTTCGAGGCGTGATTCCTCTCGAGGGGTGCCGGCTGGGTCCTTCTCGACGGCCTCCAGCCGGATGGTCAGTTCGTCGATCTCCGCATGGAGCTTGACCATCTTCTGCGCCCGTCTCTTCCGCGCCTTGATCTGTCTGAGGTCGGCGTGGATCTGGTCGGCCTCCTGCAGGAGAGTTCTGACCTGTGCCCGGTCGCCCAAGGCGCCCTGGGCCACGTTGGCCCTGTAGCGGGCGGTCAGCCGGTCTTGCCCACCTCGCCGCGCCGCCCCCAGCACCGCCGCCTTCCCGCCTCGCCCGGGGGCATCCCTCCCGCCCGGCCGCCGGGCCAGGCCGGGGCGGAAGGCGCGCCGTTCCCCCATCCCTTGCGCTCCCCTCGCACTGGGACTAGGTTCTGCCTTATGAGTCGAAAGAAGCCATTCTCTATCAGCACCATGCTCTGGTTGTGGATGATCTTGACCGTCAGCGCTGCCGCACAGACGTCCACGGCCCTCGCCGAGGTGCGCGTGAATGGCGATGTGCGTGCCATCCAGCCCATGGGGGACGGGACGTTCATTGTCGGCGGCACGGTCTCTTATTACAATGGCACGCGGATCACGGAAATGCTTCGGGTTCAATCGGATGGGACACGAGTAACGTTTCCTGTTACGGTCAGTGGTCTGGTGAGTGTCATGGCGCTGGATGGCGAATGGCTCTATCTGGGCGGTGATTTCCAGGTGGTAAACAGTGTCAGCCTGCCCTTTGTAGCGCGCGTCAATGCGACGACAGGCGCGGTGGACGCGACCTGGCGTCCAGCACCGAATGGCGATACGATCGACCTGGCGGTGGCTCCCGGGGGGTTGGTATTGTCAGGCGCGTTCACCAATGTCGGAAGGCTGCCGCGCAGCAATCTGGCACTCATCGCGACCACGGGGCCGTCCTCAGGGCGGGCGGTGGAGGCATGGAAATGCGACGCGGATAGCCAAGTGAACAGCGTGGTGGTGAACGCCGGCAAGATCTACCTCGGCGGACAGTTCAAGAAACTGAACTCCACGGTAATTCAGTATCTCGCCAGAGTGGATGCGGCTACAGGCGCGGTGGAGCCGAGCTGGAATCCGACGCCGCAATTTCACGTCTTCGATCTGGCGACGGACGGCACGCATCTTTACTGCGCGGGCAGTTTTACGAGAATCGGCGCGGGCGGCCCATCGTTCCTCACGCGACTGACACTGGCCTCGGGGTCGGTGGACCCATCGTGGGCGCCTGCGCCCGACGGCTTCGTCACCGACATCGCGATCTCTGGCGACAGTGTCTATGCGGCGGGAAACTGGCTGACCTTCGGCGGCGTGGCCCACCGCTGGATCGGCCGTGTCATTAAGGCCACCGGCGTGGGTGATCCTGCCTGGGTGCCTCCGGTGGACGGAGTGGTGGCCGCGCTGGCTGCGGATGGCAGCAGCGGGGTGTGGGCCGGCGGGCGGATTGACTCCGGCGGCACGGGTTCCGGGTTTGCCCATTTCACCAATGCCCAGGGAGCAACGGCACCCGCGTATCCCGGCCGCGTGGAGGACACGGGCACCATCAAGTCGATCCAGGCGGAGCCCGCCGGCGGCTGGTTTGTCGGCGGGATGTTTGATACCGTCAATGGCCTGAAACGGCACGGTTTGTTCCGCCTCCAGCCGAACCGCACACTCGACCCGGCATGGTCGGCGGGCCTCGCTGGATTCTACCCGGAAGTGAACGCGATGGAGGTGATCCCCGACGCGCTCGGCGGGGCGGAGGTGCAGATCGCCGGGCAGTTTGAGATTACGGTGAACGGGGTACGGCGCGTGAATTGCCTGCGACTGAAAACCCTCACGGGCGCGGTGCAGACCGGGTTCAACCCGCAACCTGACAACGCTGTTTATGCGATGGTGCGCCAGGGGAGTTTGTGGGTGATCGGCGGCGCCTTCGACGGTCTGGGTCCTGTCGCCGTGGCCAACCTCGCCCGCTTTGACTCCGGCGGCGTGGTGGATGCCGGCTGGAAGCCCACGCCGAACGGCACCGTCCGCAGCCTCCTGGTCGAAGGCGCCGATCTTTACGTCGGCGGCGAGTTCACGATTTTTGGGAAAGCCCCGGTCTTCTATCAGGCGAAATATCTCGTCCGTGTGCCGGTCATGATCCCCGATGTCGCGTGGCAACCCCAGCCGAACGATGCTGTTTTCGCACTGGCCACGGATGGAACGTCTCTCTTCGCCGGCGGGCGGTTCACCAAGATGGCCCGCGCCAAACGCAGGTTCCTGGCCCAACTGCCGCTGGGTGGAGCTGGCACCGCCACGGCGTGGAATCCCAATCCCAACGGTGCCGTCTATGCGCTCCACCACACCGGCCCCTACCTCTATGTCGGCGGGGTTCACACCACCATCGCCAATTATGTCTGGCGGAAACTGACCCGATTCCATGCTTCTGATTTGGCCATCGACACCACTTACCGAAGCTCGGGCGATGATTTCGGTATCGTCTCGGCGATCGAGCCGCAGGCCGACGGTTCGCTTCTCGTAGGCGGCTCCTTCGAAGGCTGGGATAATGATATTTCCAAGCGAACCCTCGTGCGCATCGTGGAGACCAAAGCCTCACCCATGGCACTCGCTGCGGTGCCGCAGGCCGGCGATCCTGGCGCGGGATTGCCACAGGCCGGCTTGGCACCCGCGCTGCTTCCACCGCAAGACGCCGGACTCCCAGCGCCCGGCGCCGCGGTCAACAGCCTGGCCGGCACCCCGCCGCCGAATGACAGTTTTGCCACCGCCACGGTGCAGACGGGGGATTTCTGGCTGGCCAGCGGCACCCTGCATGGTGCAACGAGCGAGCCAAACGAACCCGTTCTCACCTACATGCCCAACGGCCCGACCACGTGGTGGCAGTGGACACCGACCGGCACCGGCTCGGTGCGGCTACGCACCTGGGGCAGCGAGCGGGATAACATGCTCGCGGTCTATCGCGGCGCGACCATCGACACGCTGCGCCTGGTGGGCTTCGCCACGAGCGCCAATGGTCGCGAGAACTCGGCTGAAGTCGCCTTCTCCGCGACCGCAGGCGAAACCTATCATATCCAGGTGCTTGGCGCGAACTTCACCGATGCGTTGCATATTTCTGAGCCCTTCCTCTCGGGTCGCGTCCAACTCAGCCTGGTTCCCTATCGAACCGGGACATTCGTGCCGGCGAACGACCCCTTCGCCGCCGCCTCCGCACTGGTAGGAGCGAGCGCGGAGATTCTTGTCTGCAACACGAACGCCACCGCCCAGGCCGGCGAGCCGCTCGACCTGCCAGGCGCGGGCGGTGACAGCGTCTGGGTGCAGTGGACCGCGCCAGCCGATGGTGTGTGGTCGCTGAGCCCGCGGCAGACGGATTTCGATAACCTCCTCTCCATATATACCGGCGCGGCGGTCGAGGCGCTGACCCGGATCAACTACTCCGACTATCCGCTCGACAGTCTCGGCCCGGACAACGCCGACTACGGCGCGGTGCGCTTCCACGCGACCACGGGACAGGTCTTCTGGTTTCAAGTCATGAGCAATCTCCTCGGCGGCACCGATGAGTATGGCGTGTGCCGACTCACCATCCAGCCTGCGGTGCCACCCCCGAATGATGACTTTGCCAGTGCGCTGACACTCACCGGTTCCGCGCCCACGGCGGCAGGACGCACGACCTTCGCCACACGGGAGGCGGGAGAGCCGGGGTCGCTGGGTGACGCCACCGGGTCCGCCTGGTGGACGTGGACGCCGCCCACATCGGGGCTGCTCCACATCATTGGCTATCACGGTGCCGTGATCCCTTTCACGGGAAGCAGCCTGGGCACGCTGACGCCACTACCGACGGATTCCCGCAATGGCACACGGCCCAGCACCGGGGCCGGTTGGGGCAGCGCTGGCAGCTCCGGCTGGTTCCAGGCCACGGCGGGCGTTCCTATCAACCTGCAATCTTTCGGGGACCTCGTCTCGTTCACCCTGCAACTGCTGGACTACCTGCCCAACGACGACTTCGCCGGGCGCACGCTGCTCACCGGTGCCACCGCCAGCGCCACGGCGGATCTCTTGGCAGCGAGTCTGGAGAACTCCGAGCCCAGCGGCGAGGGCACGATGCAGCGCAGCGTGTGGTATCGCTGGACGGCTCCATCCTCTGGCCGGTTCAGCATCGACACCGTGGGCAGTCAGAATCTGCGGCGCGTGAATGTCTACACCGGCACCGCCCTGGCCTCACTCACCCGCGTGAGCGCCTCGAAATTCCTCGGCCTCGGCGATGCCGCGGTTGGGCGCGTATTTTTCGACGCTGTCTCCGGCACGATCTACGCCATCCAACTGGGCGCGGCCTCCGTGTTTTCCGGTCCGAGCAATCTCCATCTGCGCCCCGCTCCAGCGCCAGCGAATGACACCTTCGCCAGCGCCACCCTTGAGACCGGCAGCGCCTGGTCCGCCACGGGGACGAACCTCGATGCCACCACGGAAACCAACGAGCCGGTGCCAGCGCAATCCGGCACGAGCCCCAACTCCAGCGTCTGGTGGCGGTGGACCGCGCCTGCGACCGGACTCTTCCGCGTCAGCACCGCCGGCAGCGCCATCGACACCGTACTCACCATCCACAGCGGCGCGGCGCTGGGCGCACTGACAGCCGTGGCTGAGGATCAGAGCGCGGGATGGCTCAGCACCGGGGCCGTGGTCTTCAATGCCACCCTGGGCACCACCTATCAGATCCGCGTGGACGGGCAGCTCAATGCCGAGGGCGCGATCGCGATCGCCCTCCAGCCCGCCACGGCCCCGCCTAATGATGCATTCGCCTCAAAGTTGACGCTCGGCGGCGTCACCACCACCGCCACCGGCAATCTCATTGGGGCCACCCTGGAGGCGGGCGAAAGCAATTTCTCCGCGCCCAATGGCGGCCACTCCGTGTGGTTTGACTGGACCGCCCCGGCCAGCGGCACCGCGTTTTTCCGGGTGGTGGGTGACGCCTTCAGTCCCGCCTTCGGCCTCTATACCGGAACCACGCTGGGCTCCCTCGTCGCCGCGGTCAGTGGTGGCTCGGGCGCGGCGACCACTACGGCGCAGACTTTTCTCATCTCGTATCCGGTTAGCTCCGGCACGTCCTACACGATCCGTGTCGATGGCGCCCCGCTATCGAAGGGGAGTTTTGAGGTCAATGTTTCCATGCCCGCGCCGCCCGTGAACGACGCCTTTGCCAGTCGCCTAAGACTCAGCGGTGACGTGGTCCGCAGCGTCACCAACAACGAAGGGGCAACCAGCCAGTCCGGCGAACCTGCCCATGCCGGCACGCCGGCCGCGTATTCGGTCTGGCATGAGTGGACCGCGCCAAGTTCTGGGAAGGTAAGCATCGACACCGTCGGCAACACCGGCCGCCCGCGTATCGCCGTCTACACCGGGACCGTGCTCAACGCCCTGACCCCCGTCGCCAGCGATGCCACCACGGGCGCCGAGACCTTTGCCAACGTCACGTTCACCGCCACCGCCGGCGTGACCTATCTCATCGCGGTAGATTCCACTGCCAGCTCGCGTGGAACCGTGCCGCTGAACATCGTGAGCGCTGGAGCCGTGCCAACCAATGATGCCTTTGCCGAAGCTTCGTCCATCACCACCGACGCGGCGGAGCATCTGGTGGAATGGCTCGGAGTCAGTGCGGAAGTGGGTGAGCCAGCCCACGGTGGACGCCCTGCCGCGCGCTCCCTCTGGTGGAATTGGACGCCGCTCACCTCGCGTCGCGCCAGGCTGTGGTTTGAGACCCAGGACGCCTCCCTGCTCGCCCGGATCGCTGTCTATCGCGGCACGGCGCTCGGCAGCCTGACCCAGATTGCCGCCACGACCGCCGACTACCAATGGGACCGGCTGACGGCCGATGTGAACGCCGGGGAGACCTACCGTATCGTCATTGACTCACCCTCTGTCGCTGGGATCTCCGGTTGGATACGCTGGGGCATCGCACCGGTGAATGGCACCGCGGACCAAGCCTACCTGATCGCTCCGGAGGACGGTGAGGTCTCCGCAAACTCGACCGGGGCCTTCACCACTGACGTGGCCTCTTCCCCGACGGGACGCCGCGAAATGTGGTGGGCATGGACCCCGGATGTCTGCGCCCGCATGGAGTGGCGGGCCGTCGCCGCACTTGGCAGTGGTATCACGCTGAGCATCGCCCGGGTTTCGTCGTCGTATTCATTCGTCAACACGGCCTTCGCGACCGCGAGTGTTCCCGTGCCCGGCAGCGGGGAAATCGTGAAGACCTTCGATGTCGAGCCGGACGTGACATATTTTCTGGAGATCAGCATGCCCGTGGCGGGGCCAGTCAGCGTGCAACTTGCCGAGGCCCCGCGCCAACCGCCTCCCGACAATGATCTGGAATACCGTGCCATGCCCATGTCAGGTGCCTCGTGGACCCTGCCCGTCACGCTCGGCGCAGAGACCACCGACCGGCAGTGGTGGACGTGGACGGCGCCCAGCGCGGGCGTCGCCGAAGTGACGCTGGACGGCCAACTCGCCGAAACCGACCGGCTCCTCGCTTATGCGGAAAACGCCGTGTCTTTCAGCGCCGGCGCCAGCCGCACCAATGGCGGCGCCCCCGTGCTTCGTCTCGCCAGCGCCGTGGGCACGCGCTGGAAGATCGTCTCGGAGACCTCCCTGCGCCGTCTCCGCGCGACCACGCTCAGTCTCCTCTCACCCGCCAATGGTACCCCGCCCGCCAATGACTCCTGGGCCACGGCGCAGCTCCTCGCCCCCACCTGGGCCAGTGCCTCCGGCGATGTCACCCTGGCCTCCTGCCAACCCGGCGAACCGGATCACTCTGACTCTGGCGGGACCGGCGTGGCCACCCTTTCTCCACCAGGTCGTTCCGTGTGGTACGACTGGACCCCCGCCACCTCGGGAAATGTCAGCCTGCGGCTCGACACAACCACCGACCTCGCGATGCGGGTCTACTATGGTCCGGCGCTCACCCAGTGGCAGCCGATTCAGGAAGTGTTGCCCGGCCAACACCGCCTCGGTTTCTTTGCCCGGGCTGGGGAGAACTATCACATCGCCGTAGCCACCCGCCCGCCGTTCGAGACCACCGCGCCGTTCACCCTGCGCTTTGGCGGACCGCCCAATGATCTCCTCGCCGGAGCCATCGTTCTCAGCGGTGCCAGTGCCACCAGCAGCGTGAATAGCGCTGGGGCTGGCACGGAGGACGGCGAGCCCGGCTACGGGTTCAGCTACGAAACGCCCCACGCCAGTCTCTGGTGGAAATGGACCGCACCGGCTGCTGGCTCGGTCTGGATCGACACCTGCGGCAGCGAGTTCGACACTGTGCTCACCGTCTTCGGCACCAGCCCGCCGGACACGACCAGCCGCGTCGCGGAAAACGACAACCTCTCCTCCCAACCCGGCGTCACTGCCAGTGCCGTGCGCTTCGCCACCACGGCGGGCCAGACATACTACATCCGCCTCTGCCGCCGCGATGCCGCTGAACCCTCTGGCCTGGCTAAGCTCAGTCTGACCACCACCTCCCCGCCCGATCCCTATCTGCGCTGGCTCGCCGCCTATCCCACACTCACGGGCCCGGCTGCACTGGAAAACGCCGACCCTGACAACGACGGCGTGCCCAACATCCTCGAGCTCGCGCTCGGAACCTCCCCCATCGAGACCAACTCCCGCGGCAGCCTCACCCCCACCATCACTGCCACTGGATGGCAGGTCGAGGCAGCCATCGACCTCGATGCCCTTCGTTCCAGCGGCGAAGGGACGCCGCTGGAAGTCATCTGGCAGACCTCCGATGATCTCAAGAACTGGCAAGCCGCTTCCGCCACCTACATCCGTCGCCAAGGCGCCCTTTCCATCGAGCGCCTCACCCTTCCCCGCGACGATCAGCGCTTTGTTCGTCTCCTCGTCCGCCGGGCACGCTGATGCACTACAGGAACGCACGGGCTGCCTGGGCAAGCTTCGTGTTGCCTGCCGGCAATGACGCGGACATGCGCGAGCGGTTCGTTACCGAGCGGAGTGGTCGATCTGCTCTTCCTTCCGCATACCGTAGCGGACGGAGCTTCGTGATCGACCGCGGTATCCACCCCCAAACGCTTCGCCGACCAGCACGACTGGCGGTTGGCCTGGGAGAAGGACCCTGTTGCGGCGGCGTTGTAAACGACCACCAACCTGCTAGAGTTGACGCCAGGCGAACGCTTTCGTCCATCGCACCCCGACACGATGGCCTTCCAGCCTGGGCTGAGGTCTTCAAACTACGCCGTGGCCCGCGAGCCGTGAAGTCAGGGACAGGTTGGCGGACATGAAGAACACACTCATCTCTGTAGTGCTGGCTGTGGCCGTAGCGGCCTGCGTCCAAGCCGACAATGCGGTCTATAGCTCCAACGCCGTCGGCTATGTCGAGGTGACCGTGCCCGGCAACGGCGGCGTGTGCCTGATCGGGCTCAACCTCAAACGGGTTAACGGCGACGGACCGCTGCTGGCCTCGGAGGTCTTCGGGACCGACCAACTGGAGCAGGGCGACGAGCCGGGGCTGGCCGACTCCGTGTATGTCTGGAATCCCGACACCGGTGACAGCGGCGGGTATGCCACCGTCTTCCAGCGCCTGGATGGAGCCTTCTATGATGCCGCAACCATGACCCCTCTTGACCCGGTGATACCCACGGGCGCAGCAGTGTTCGTCAGAACCAAGGCAGGCACCACGGATCGGCTGATTTCTCTGATTGGTGAGGTGGTCTACGACACGCCACAGAGCATGACTATCCCCGCCGGTCTCAGCGTGCTGGCCAACCCCTACGCCGCCCCTCTCGACCTGAACAGCTCCGCTGGGACCGGGTGGTCCGGCGCGACCGCGGCTACCCTGCCCACCCTGGCCGACAATGTCTGGATCTGGAATCCCGACAAACAGGCCGGAGGCGGCTACGATGTGTTCTTCTTGCACAGCAGCACCCGCAAGTGGCACCGTATCGATGCCCCAAGCGTGGTCGCCACCGATGCGGTTCTCGCCATCGGCAGGGGCGCGTTCTACAGCGCTCGCCAACCCTACGCAAACTCGCTGACACGGCCCTATCCGCGCTGACCGTCATGGTGGCGGAAGGATAGAGGCAGGGATAGCGCATGCTGAAACGCAACACTGCGTTCGTGCTGGCCGCGGCGTTGCTCACGGCTGTTGGGGCTCTTGCCGACCCCGCCCTGTACTGGGGCAGCCATACCGCCTTTACGGGCGTCGCTGCGGCAAACCCCGACATCGTCGGACCGGATGGCAGCGAACTGCCCAGCGGCTCCAATTGGCTGATCCAACTGCTCGATCTGGACAGCGGAACCGTGCTGTTCTCGGCCCCAGCCGGCTCGATCATGGCTATTGGTCCTGGGGTTTCCTATGGCGTCTTCTACACCACCATTGCAGATGTCGGTCCCCGACGCGGATACTCCGTGGGCGCCCGGGTATTCAACTCCGACAGTGAAGCCACGGCCAGCCGCTGGGCAATGTTCAACAATGCCACAGTGCTCGCCTGGAATACCGTTCCCACTGCCCCCGCCACCTGCACCTACGACGCCGGCCAGGTGGCCCAGGGCGACTGGCGGGAGTTCGCAACCAACCGGCACATGGTAACCTTCCTGCCCGGGGCGCACGGGAGCCTGACCGGGGGTACGCCGACGGTGACGATGACGGTCAACCACGGCGATCTCGCCCCGGACGCACCGGCTGTGACCCCCACGACGGGCTGGCTGTTCACAGGCTGGTTACCGTTGCTGCCCGTAACCATCACGGAAGCCTTGACGACCACGGCGCAGTATAAGCCCGCCGCTTCGGTATTGCCCACCGGTGTGTTTCTGGCACGGGTGGAGGCGACGGCTGCCGCAACACGCGGCCTCTGGGACCTGACCGGCCCCTACTCCACGACCGTCAAGAGCAACCCGCTTACCCTCAACCTGGTGCACGATCCCACCGGCAGACTTTCTGGCACCGCCACCTACACCTTCGCCGCAGGCACCATTGTCACCATGCCCGTCAAAGGCAGTGTGAAGGGCTCCCGCGGCAGTATCACGATGAAGGGCTCGCTGCTGGGGGCCGATCTCACAAAGACGGTCAGCGTAGCGCTGCTGCTCAATCTCACGGTCGAGACCGCCAACCATCGACTCGTCGGACGACTGACCGGCAGTGAAGAGACGAACGGTACGACCACGCCTATTGACGATCCCGTGGTCCTCGACATGCCCGAGAGGATGGACGGCACCTGGACCCTGAGCTTCGACGTGGATCAGACAGGCAGAAACATGACCGGCATGGCAGAGCTGAAGCTCTCCAACGACGTCAAGCACACCCTTGTCGTGCGGGGCAAGACGGGTGCCAACGATACTGCGCTGCTAAGCCTTCAGGGTGATCCCGCCGCCCCCGCCTCGAAGGCCATCTGGATCATGACCACCATCACCCCGCTCGAGGGTGGCTGGGCGAGGCTGGACAGCTTCTCGGGCAAAGGCTACGGCCAGACGATCAGGTGGTAGGCCCGTCACCGAGCGGCTTCAGCCGCGGTAAGGTTATCCCTGGCGATAACCTGCATCGGCCAAGCGCGGGGCATATCGCTCCGGGTCTACGTCCCCACATGCCCGCTCCGCGGCATGGCCCGTGCCGGGTCGGACCGCCCTCTCCCTGCCTCGGTACTGCATGCCTACGTAGCTGCTCTACAGCCGCTGCCTATTCCGGTACCGTTGCGCCGGTCCGCGCAACCGAGTATCTTCTTCCCATAAGGCCCATACAGGAGATGCACGGAGCGCGCTAGACCACATCGCGGGTTGGGCGCAACGTTCGACCTAGAGCCATGAAGAGAAACACCATTATCGCATCGCTGTCTGCCCTTCTGCTCTGCGGCGGGGGTCAGGGGCCAGCACTCGCGGACACCCCCGGGCAACCGCTACGTGACGACACACAACAAAGGACGCAAGGTGCAGGCATGTTCCTCTACGCACCACCCACAGGCAAGATGAAGGATGCAACGGTGTTCTGGCACGGCGGCCGGTACTACGTGTTCTGCATGTACGCCAAGAAACGCACCGGCAACGATCTGG
>CAILUI010000065.1 GCA_903837355.1 uncultured Victivallales bacterium | reverse complement strand
TTGGTCGGAAGGAAACTCAGCAGCAGATCCCAGTCCTCATTCACCGTGTGCCTGGCCTCCTGGTTGAGGGTACAGCAACCAAGACAACAATAGCATCGCGGTAGACGAGATGCAAGCTTAATTAGTTAGCGCTTATGGGCATGCGCCCCCGTGGAGCGTCGCCCTCCAGCGCATCGTATCCGCTACCAGGCGTGGGCGAGGCAACCGTCACACCGCGCAGCCGCTGACGTCGACCCAGGTGAAGCCGAGTTGGCGGCAGAGGTCGATGTGCCGCGGTCGCGGCTCGTCCGCTGCCGCGGTTGCGCCTGGTGCCTGCAAGGCTGTTCCAAGATCGCGGTTCCCGCTACGGGTGAGCGCGTGAGAACGTGGAAGCGTGGATTCGTGGCAGACGGCCGGCACACGCGCCGTAACCCTCACGCAATCGCGCTCTCACGCTTTCACCGTGCCGGTGACCAACACCGATGGTCGTTGGGAAAACGGAACAGCCCTGCTGGTGCCTGCCCGCGGTCTTGACGCCCCGCTTGCGCCACGGTACTGTCTGCAGGCAGTAGCGGGGGGTAAGACTCTATGGCCGACGATGTGCGCGAGCGCTGCGGTTGGTGCGGCGAGGATCCGCTGTACCGCGCTTACCACGACCTGGAATGGGGGGTCCCGGTGCGGGCCGACAACCGGCTCTTCGAGATGCTGATCCTCGAAGGCGCACAGGCCGGTTTGAGTTGGCTCACCATCCTGCGCAAACGCGAGCGTTACCGGCAGGTCTTCGCCGGCTTCGATCCGCAGCAGGTTGCCCGGTTCGGGGTGACGGAGGTGGCGGTCCTGCTTGGCGATCCCGGCATCGTCCGCAACCGGCTGAAGATCGAGGCGGCTGTCAAGAACGCCCGCGCGGTCCTACGCCTCCAGGAGCAGTACGGCTCGCTGTCGACGTGCCTGTGGCGATACGTCGAGGGTGTGCCCCGGCAGAACGCCTGGACCACGCTGGCGGCGCTCCCGGCGCGCACGCCGGAGTCGGACGCCATGGGCCGCGACCTCAAGGCCGCAGGCTGTACCTTCGTCGGCTCGACCATCTGCTATGCCTTCATGCAGGCGGTGGGTATGGTCAATGACCACGTCGTCAGTTGCTGGCGCTACAATGAGTGCAGAAAACTATGATGATGAGATACGTAAACGCTATACTCCTGCTTCTTTCCGGCGTCTGTTCTGCGGCTGAGGCCGTGGGCACGCGGCCCTACGAGCTGGACTGGGCCAAGCGCACCGCCGACGACCGGGCGCCGCTGCTGGACTTCGAGGATCTGAGCGGTTGGCGGGTCGAGACCAGGGACGCGGAGGCCAGCTTCGTGCGTTCTCGCGAGCAGCAGATCTGGGGCGACTACGTGGGTCGGCTGGCGTATCGGGCCGTGGGCAGCGGCGATCCGGAGGTCCGTATCCTGCTGCCGCAGCCGCTGGCCATCGGCCCGGGTTTCGATGCCATGACCGCCTGGATCTACGGCAACCGCTGGGGTTACGAATCCGACACCACGACCCCGGCCGTGACCGTCTCGGTGCTGTTCGCGGACGGTGGCGGTAAGGAGCTGGAGGTGGTGCTGTTCGGCGTGGACTGGAAGGAGTGGCATCTCTGCCACCGCCGCCTGAGCCCGGCGCAGATCCAGGCGGTGGCCGGCGGCGTCACGCTCAAGGGCTTCCGTATCGCCGGCGGCAGCAACCGCGAGGAACGCCTGCTCTATATCGACAACTTCGCGGTGTTCACGGAACCCTTCGCGCCTCTGACCTTCGCGCCGCGACCGGAGCGCGGCGTCCCCATGTTTCCGGGGCAGGGCTCTGGCACCAACAGCGGGCCGGGGAAACTCCCTTTTCCGACCCGGCCCGAGACGATCCTGCCGGACAACCTGACTTCCGACTTCACGACTGCCGTTCGCGCCGAGGGCGAGGCCTTCGTCTTCTCCTATGTGGGGGCCGATGGGCGTCTGACCTACCGCGTTGAGCCCAGGACCGGCACCCTGGCGGACATCGCGGCGCGCTGGGAAGGGCGCGGCGGCGAGATCCGGCCATGCACGGGCGGCGGGGTGTTCCTGGCGGGCGCCGACGGCCCGGTCGCCCCCGAGAAGGCCGAAGCCCTGGGCACTCAGATCACGGGCGACACGGTTGAATCGCGCTGGCGATTGAGCGCCGGCCCCGTCAGCGCCGAGGTCGCCTTCACCTACCGTCTCTGGAAGAAGTCGCTGGTGATCGATGTCGTGGCCGTGGGCGGACAGGTGGCGGAAGTGCGCTGGGGCCTGGCGACCGGCCTCGACACGCCGCGCCTGGTGACCTTGCCCTACTACACCTACGGCAGCACGGTCCGGCCGGCTGTCGTCGTGGCCGGAGCTCCCGCGGCGCCGCTGTTCCTGGCCGAGCACCTGGACTGGACCCGCTCCAATGGCAGTTGGCTGTGGGCCGACAATGCCGTCAGCGCCGCGGGGGTCGCTGCCAACGGCGGCGTACGCTACATCGCCAAGACCGACGGTCGGCGGAATGACTGCTTCGAGCGGCTGTTCGTCACGCTCTCACCCCGTTTCGAGGAGGTCCTGCCCACGCTCCCCAACCCGGTTTCGCCCTGGAAGCACGTGGCCGGCAGCCGGCTATGGCGGGCCCACGGCGCCGGGGGGCGCGCCAGCGACGTCGCCCTCTGGACTCGGGTGCAGCGCCATGGCATGACCGAGGTTGTCGTCACCGACCACGAGACCGGCTGGCGCGACGGCGGCGAGAGCTTCACCTTCCGCACGCGGGCCGCCCCCGGTAAGGGCGGTGACGAAGGGCAATTCGAGTATGCCCGCGTCATGCAGGACCAGTTGGGCTTTGTCTACGGTCCTTACAACACCTTCACGGCACTCTCGCCGGTCAACGAATACTGGGATCCCGATCTGATCGGGCGGACGGCCGACAACCAGTTCGTGCCGGTCTGGATGCGCTGCTACGCCCCCAAGCCGGCGCGTGCGGTCGAGTTTGCCGAGCGCCTGTCGCCCATCATCCAGAAGAAGTTCCATTTCAGCACTGCCTACTGCGACGTCCACACCCAGCCGCCACCCTGGTACTTTGCGGACTATGACGCCCGCGTCCCGGGAGCGGGCACCTTCGCCGCGGTCTTCTATGCCTACGGGGAGATCATGCTCCTGCAGAAGCAAGCCTGGCAGGGCCCGGTCTACTCGGAGGGCAACAACCACTTTTTCTACAGCGGCCTCACGGACGGCAACTACGCCCAGGACGCGCTCTACGGCCTGCCGGACCACCCGTGGCTGGTCGACTTCGATCTGCGCCAGATGCACGATCTGTGCTGCAACTTCGGCATGGGCAACCCGGAGATGTTCTACGGGCAGGGCGTCAGCCTGGGGCGGACACCCGCGGAGACCGATGCGGCCTACGACCGTTTTACGGCCGCCACCGTGGCCTTCGGTCATCCCGGCTTTCTGGCTCTCGAGGGCGGTTTCCCGCGCGCCGTGCGGGGCTACTACCTCCTGCAGCAGCTCCAGAGCCGCTACACCCTCGGCAGCGCGACGGAGATACGCTATGCCGCCGCGGACGGCAGCCTCCTCGACAGCTCGGCCGCGGTGGCGTCAGGCGCCGTGGCGCGTTCGCAGGTCGCCACGCGTTACGGCAATGGCTGCCTGACCGTCGTCAACGGCCATGCGCGTGAGCGCCTCCAGGTCACCGCCTTCGGCCGCCGGCTGGAGCTGCCGCCGAACGGCTTTGCCGGTTGGACCGAGGACGGCGCCACTGAAGTCCTGAGCAGCGACGTCGGTGGGCGTCGCGCCGACTACGCCGCCACCCCGGCCTACCTGTTTGCCGACGGGCGCGGTCGCTTTGCGCGCTTTCCCAAGGCGGCGTCCGACGGCATCGGCATCTGCCGCATTCTGCCTGACCAGCGCTACGAGGTGATCCCCTTCGAGGGCAGCGACTGCGGTTTCGCCATCGCCGCCGTCAGCGCCGTGGCCCTGGATGCCGAGCGTCAGGAGTTGGGCAAGGCTGAACTGCGCCGGGCACGCGGGCTCACCTACGTGGTGCCGGTCAAGGGGGCTTTCAGCTACCTGCTTACTGCCGGCCAGCCGCCGGCCGCAGCCGTGCTGACCTGCGACCGTGACGGGGTTATCCCCGGCGAACAGATCACGGTGCGTGGCCAGACGGAACACGTCTTCACCGTGCCCGCCGAGGCCACGCCGGGCGAGCGGCTCTGGCCGTCGTTCGAAGGCGCCTGGATCGACTTCACGGTACTGCCGCTGGCCGACGTCGTGCTCAGGCTCGACCGCGACGGTGTCCTGCGCCTGGAGATGTCGAGCAACCTGCCGCAGGCGGTGGCGGCCCAGGTGTCGGTCTCGGCCGTGCCCGGCGCCCAGGCAGTGACGCTGCTGCCGCGGCAACCCGCCGAGCTGAGTGTGCAGTTGCCGGCGCCGGCTACCGAGGGCGTCGAACCGCTGACCGTGGCCATCCGAGCCGGGCCGCTGCAGTGGACGGCGGCCCGGGTGATCGTCACCGTCCCCGGCTATGGCTCTCCCGGGGCGCTGCCGGACACCTGGCAGAGCGGCATCTGCGTGCGCGGCGGGAAGGAGACGCCGGGACTCGAGGGCAGCGGCGCGATCCTGGATCGTCGCGACCTGACCTGCGGCGGCGAGGCCAGGAAGGGCCTCTTTGTACACCCGCCCTGGCAAGGCGGTGTGGGCTACACCTTCGGGCTCTACCCGGCAGTCGCCCTGCCCGCGGCGCCGCCGACGGCGTTCCGGGCCCTGGTCGGCAAGTCCGACGGCAGCTTCCTGGGTGATGGTATCCTCTACAGGGTGGTCGTGGTCGACGCGCAAGGGCGGGAGACGGTGGCCGGCGAACAGACGGTGCGGCGTCACGAGTGGCTACCCATCGAGGCCGACCTGGGCCCGTGGACGGGAACGTCCGTGCGCCTCAGACTGGTCACCGACGTCGGTGCCAACGATAGCCCTGAGGGCGACTGGGCAGCCTGGGCCGAGCCGCGGCTGGAGACCCGTGGCCCGATCCTGCTGCGGACCCTGGAGGAGGCGAACGGCCCCTCGAGTACGCTGCCTGGCCCGTTCCCGGTGGCCGGGATCACCGGGGACCTCCTGCGCGGCGCCAGGCAGGGCTGGCTGCACTACGACGCCATCGGTCTCAACGGCGGCACCGAGGGCTACCCCAGTTTTGCCCTGGTCAACGACGTGCGCCTGGGCCCGATGGCCGCCGGCGGCGGTGACGAGGGCAGGGGCATCTGGGCCGAGAAGCTCACGGTTCCATTGACTCCGGAAGCCATCGGCACCCTGGGCCTGCGCAACCGCTTCCGGCTCGACAACGCCAGCAAGGATTGGTTCAAGGTGCGCCGCTTCTGGCTTGAGCTCGAACTTGCCGACGGGCGCCGTTGCTCGTCCGAGATCGCGGCGGCCGTGTTCACCCAGCCGCCGTCATGGGCCCATGCCGAGGGGATCGGCGTGCCCTTCGGTGAGGACATTGCCGTGAACCTCTGGTTCCGGCCGTGATGGCGGGGGCGCGGGCGCCCGCGGCGCCGCCGGCACGCCAGTACGGCTGGAGATGCGGCGGGCCTCCGCCGTTACGGCTGGAGATGCGGCGGGCCTCCGCCGTTACGGCTGGAGATGCGGCGGGCCGCCGCCGCGGCGCCCGCGGCCGGGCGTCTCTCCAGGGATGGCCATGCGACGCGCCGCAGGCTGCACGCCAACTCGCTTCACGCCGGCGGGCTCATGAACCGCCAGGTCAGGGCCGCGTAGGTGAAGGGGGCACGGCCGCTGACGGCATCGACCTGGCCGGTCAACGTGCCCGCCGGCGAGCGCGTTGCCGTCAGCCGCAGCCGGCAGGACTCCCCGCGCTCGCAGTCCAGGCTGAGGCCGTCGTCGTCGTAGAGCACGGTGCTGCCGTCGGCCTGGCCATAGTGGCGGATCTCGAGGTCCACACGTTCCCCGGCTGCCGGGCTCTGCCGCCGTGCCGCCTGCAAGGGCACGATGCCGCCATCGCGGACCAGGATCGGGATGGTGGCCAGGTCTGCCCGCACGGTCACTTGCCCCGGCCCGCACCCCACCAGCGCGCCGCTGCGGAAGTCATACCACGCCCCCGGCGGCAGCAGCACCCGGCGCTCGGTCTCGCCCTCGAACAGCGGGGCGACGAGGAGGCACGGGCCCATCATGTACTGATCGCGCGCGGCCATCAGCTCCGGCAGCGCGTAGGGATTCCTTTCCGAATCGAGGGCGCCCGTCGCCGTCGCCGTCGTCGTCCAGCCTTCCTCCAGCACCATGGCGCGGAACGGCGGCGTGCCGTCGGCCTGGTACTGCGCAAAGGCGCTGTAGAGGTAGGGCAGCAGGCGTTGGCGCAGGACCATGGCGTCGCGCACGGCGTCGGCGACCTCGGGGAACGACCAGGGCATGGTGCCGTCGGCCCAGGCGTTGACCATCGCCAAGGGCGACAGGCAAGTGGTCTGAATGCGCCGCACCCATTCCTCGGCCGTCCGGGCGGCGCGGGCTTCCGGCGTCCAGAGTACCCCGCAGAAGCTGGAGCTGCAGAGCGCGGTGATGAAGTCACGGTGACTATAACAATCACTATAGAGAACATACGGGAAGCTGACGGCGCCGGCGTTGGAGGCGCGGACCAGGCCGTAGGTGCGCTGGTTGTGGCGCTGGTACAGCTCCGTGGTGAGCCGTTGGAAGAGGACGCCGTAGATCTGGCGCAGCTCTTCGCCGGAGAGGCCAGAGGGGAACTGCGCGTGGTCCGGCCAGAGCCACGGATCGAAACCGTCGCACTCATCGAGCTTGTAGCCGGCGACGCCGTGACGGCGGTGTTCCTGCTCGTGCTGGCGGAGGATGGTTTCGCGCACCGCGGGCAGGCTCAGGTCGGGCACCCACCCGCCCCAGCTACCGGTATGCGTGCCGCAGCCGTCCGCCAACTCCCGGGCCAGGGCGCAATCGGGGGCCACGTAGGGATGCTCCCAGAGGTTGACGCGGATGCCGCGGTCCAGCAGGCGGGCGATGAAGGCGGCGGGGTCCGGGAAGCGCCCGTGATGCCAGGCAAAGGTCGAAGGGTAACAGGTGGTGTGCCAGCCGGGCTCGAGCCCGATCACGTCCAGCGGATAGTCGCGCGCGGCGAACTCCGCCGCCAGGTGCTCGGTCTGCTCGGCGGTAAAGGCCAGCGGCACCCGGTGCCAGAAACCCAGCCCCCAGCGCGGCGGCAGGCAGCCACCGCCGCAGAAGAGGTTGAAGCGCCGCACGGCCTGCAGCAGCGACGGGCCGGCAAACAGCAGCAGCTCGACGCCGGTCCCGGGCACCGCGATCTCCACCACCTGGCCCGGTTGCACCGCTTTCCAGCCCGTGTCCGTGGCCCGATCCAGCACCGGCGGATGCGCCTCCCGGCGATGAACGCCGCCGGCGTAGACGGACAGGTAGCGGGCGGCGTTGACGAAGACGCCGTAGCCGCGGCTGGAGACGTAGAAGGGCACCGGTGCGTGCGTGCGGCCGTTATCCTGCCCGCCGAAGTGGTCGACCTGCAGATGCCGCACCGACTGCTGCACCTCCAGGGCCTTGAAGTTCAGGCCCAGGCCGTAGAGGACCTCGTCGGGTTCCAGCGGCACCGACAGCAGGCAGCGCTCGGCCTGGGCCTCCGCCAGGATGCGCTCACGCTCCAGCGGGCACTCCGCTTCCCCCAGTTGCGCCAGCCCCTCCGAGCGTGGCGCCACCCCCGCTGCCGCGAGCAGTTGCGGCTGGCCGTCCTGGCCGGCTCGTCCCCGCCACACTCCCGGTGCCACTTTCTGCCAGGTCAGAGCCATCGCCGCCATTGCGTGTACCCCCCAGTTCATGCGCTGCCACGTTCACCCATGCTGCCGCGTAACCTAGCACGCGCCGCCCGTGCCGTGCTCCCTTGCCGATCCGTCCGATCCGTCCGATCTGACCGATCTGGCCGATCTGGCCGATCCGTCGGCCCTCGTGCCGCCTGGCACGCTCGCGCTTGCGGTGGCATGGTAGCCGTACTCGGCGCCGTTACCTTCAGGAGGGGCTGACCATGCACGTGATTACGACCACGACCCGGGTGGCTGGGGTGCTGCTGCTTGCCGGCTGCGCCGCTTACGCGGCTGAGGGCGGCAAGGACGTGGGCACGCCGACCCGCTATGCGCAGTCGGCACTGCGCATCGAGGCCCGCTTCTCGACCCCCTATCCCGAGCTGATCAAGGATGGGGAGCGCCGGCGCGGTGCCGAAGCGGCCCTGGCCCAGGCGGGGGTGCAGGCGCGCTGGATCCAGATGGTCAGCCACTGGGGCAGCCCACTCATCGCCAACCCCTACCTGCCGGGCGACGAGGGCGATACCCCGGCCGAGAACGAACGGCTGCTCAAAGAGTGGGTCGCCGACATCCATGGCGCCGGCATGGCTGCCCTGTCGTGGTACCCGCTCAGCTTCAGCAAGGCTGCCTGGAAGATGCACCCCGAGTGGCGCCAGGTCTCCCTGCTGCCCTGGCACGCGGATGGCTCGCAGGACATCGCCTGCTGCTTCAACTCGCCCTACGGCGAGGCCCTCATCAACTACTGCAACTACGCCATCGAGACCCTCGGCCTGGACGGCATCTGGTTCGACGGTTCGGCCTGGACGCCGATCTGGAACCGACCCCTGCCGCTGACCTGCGCCTGCGCCTTCTGCACCGCCACGTTCAAGGCCGAGACCGGCCTCGCCCTGCCCGCCAAGGCCGACTGGAATGACCCGGTCTTCCGGCGCTGGGTCGGGTGGCGCTACACGCAGTTCGGCGGCTTCATCGGCAAGCTGGCTGCCGGCATCCGGGCGGCGCACCCGCAGGCCACTGTGGTCATCAACCACTATCACCGCCCCGGCATCCCCTGGCACAGCGCTATCCCCATCGACCTCTACAACGCCGATATCATCTCCGGCTCGGAAGCCTTCAGCCCGGACACCGTCGACCTCACTGTGCGCCTGTGCCGGGCCTACAACCGGCCGCAGGCCGAGGTCTGGCGCATGTTCGACCTGCTCAGCACCCCGGCCGCCGATGCCGACCGGCTGCTTCAGCACGCCCTGATCGCCTACTGCGCCGGCGGCCAGCCCTCGTTCGGCGGTGACTGCACGAACCCGAACATGGCGCCGACCGCCGCCCTGATGACGCCGGTGATGAATGCCCTGCGTCCCTACGTCGGCGGGCCGTCGCTGCGCTATGCTGCCCTGCATGTCTCGCAGCAGACCGAGACCTTCCACTTCGCCCGCGGCGGCAGCCTGGACAACCCCGGCGATGTCTACTGGACCGCCCTCGGCACCTGGACCGCCGGCCTGGGCGAGAGCCACATCCCGGTCGACTATGTCTACGATGCCGACCTCAACGCCGCCAGACTGCGCGACTATAGCGTGCTGTTGTTACCTCTATCGCAGGCTCTTACCGATGAACAGGCGGCGACCGCTCTGGCCTTTGCGCGGCAGGGCGGCACGCTGGTCATCGGTCTTGGCGCTGGACAGCTCGATGCCGAGGGCCAGGCGCGGGCCGTGAACCCCCTGGGCCGGGCCCTCGACGTCGAGTTCACCGGGGTCCCCAAGCCCGACGGCGCCGACCCGCGCGTCGTGACGCTCGTTTCGGCCAGCGGCGGGCCGACGCTGACCTCGCGCGGCATGTTTGTTCCCCTGCAGCTCACGGGCGCCGCCTGGGAGCCGCTCTGGCAGAGCCCCGCGACGGCGGGCGGCACGGACGCCCGCGTGGCGCATCGGCGCTACGGCAAGGGCCACGTGGTGATCCTCAACGTCGATCCGACGGTCAGCGTCGGCAGTACCCCGGCCGCCGGTGGCGATACCCGGCTCGCGGTCAGTGACGCGGTGGCTGCCGGTGGTCGCTATGCGCTCACGTTCGTCGACGGGCCCCGCGCCCCGCAGACCTTCTACCCCGACTTGGAGAACCGCTTGCCCGCCTTCGGGGCGCCCGAGTACCGTGGCGGCGAGTTGAGTTGCGACCTGCGTCTGGAACCCAGCGCCCAGGTCTCCATCGAGATCCGCTCCTCGACACAGCCCATTGCCGGGCCGATGGTCATGGTCGGCCCCAACGGCCGCATCGCCTGCGCGGACCAGGTGCTCGGCGAAGCGCCTGCGAACCAGTGGGTGCACCTCCGCATCGCCTACCGCTTTGCGCAGGGAGACCAGCCCGCGCAATTCGTCCTCACCGCGACCCTTCCCGACGGTACCCGCAAGGAGGGGACGTACCCGTCGCCCGCCGCCGGCTACCAGCGCACGGACTGGTTCGTCATCTACGGCCCCGGCTCCGCCCCGGGGACCTTCACCCTCGACAACCTCGAACTGGCCCGCACCAAGGCCGACGGCAGCCGCGAGGTCGTGATGAACTACGACTTCGAGGAGGGCCCCACGATGTTCCAGGTCGCCAGTGGTCTGGCGCGTAGCGTCGGCGCCGCCCTCAGAGCTTACGCGCCGCCGCCCCTGGAACTCGAGGCGCCCGCTGACGTGCGCCTCGGCGCCTTTGCGGCGGACGACCAGCGTGTGCGGGTTCACCTGCACAACCGCCTGGGCGCCCTCGCCGACTGGCAGCAGCCCAGCGGCCCCGCCGCCACCCTGCGTTGCCGTTTCGCCGTGCGGGCGGCCACGCTGCAACCGGGCGGCGCCGCTCTGCCGGTGTCGCGCGCGGATGATCAGTGGCTGGTGAAGGTCCCCGCCGTCGGCCTGTACCAGGTCGTGGAGCTGCAGCGCTGATGAAGACCCCCGTACGCACCCTCAGACGTCGACTGCTGCTCTCCGCCGCCCGCATCCTGGGCCTGGTGGCAGTGATCGTGGGATTGATCTGGATCGTCGTTGCGCAGCCCACCTCCCGGCACAATCGCACGGCGGCGGTCCGCGTCGATCCGACTCGACTGCGGGAGCACGTGCAGACGCTGACAGTCGATCTGCAGCCGCGCGCCTGGGACCAGACCGACATCCTGGAGCGCTGTGCCGACTACATCGCCGGGCACTTCCGCACGGCCGGCGCCGCGGTGGAGTTCCAGGAGGTCCGCGTCAACCGCAAGTCCTACCGGAATGTGATCGGCAGGTTCGCTGCCGGCCGCAGTCCCAGGGTCATCGTCGGCGCCCATTACGATGCTTGCGGGGAAACCCCCGGGGCCGACGACAATGCCAGCGGCGTGGCGGCCCTGATCGAGATCGCTTACCTCCTCGGCCAGACCCCGCCCGACAAGGAGGTCGAGCTGGTCGCGTACGTCCTGGAGGAACCGCCGTTCTTCCGGACGGCGCAGATGGGCAGCGCCGTCCATGCTCGGAGCATCGCCGAGCGCAAGGCCGAGATCGCGGGGGTGATCGTGCTTGAGATGGTGGGGTACTTCAGCGACGCCTGGGGCTCACAGTCCTACCCGTCGCCGTTGCTGCGACTGGTGTACCCGGCCCGCGGCAACTTCGTGGCCGTGGTCGGACCCTGGAATCAGGGCGACTGGGTGAAGACCGTCAAGGTCGGCATGCAGGCGGCAACGTCCCTGCCCGTGTACTCCATCCGGGCCCCCTCCGTCGTCCCCGGAGTCGACTTCTCCGACCACCTGAACTACTGGCCCTACGGCATCAACGCCCTGATGGTCACCGACACGGCATTCTACCGGAACCACGCCTATCACACCGCCGGCGACACCGCCGAGACCCTCGACTTCAGGCGTCTGGGCGAGGTCGCAGTCGCCGTCTTCGCAGCCATCCAGACCCGGTGACACGGTACCGCCATCGCCCACAACGCGGCCCCAGCGCTTACCAGAAGGCCTGCGGATAGTGCTCCAGGATCGTCTGATCCTTCGTGAGTAAGGGCGCATTCCGGGTCAGGGCCTGCGCCACGATCAGACGATCAAAGGGATCGCGAGTCCACGCCTGCCCAACGCTCTCGGCCACGACCGCGGCGAACGACTGGTCACACATGGCCAGTCCGACCGAGGCCCGCAATGACTCCATGATCAGCCCGGCGTCCACCGTGATCCGGCCGATCTCCTTCAGATACTGCAGCTCAAGCTCGACAATCGGGGAGACCAGCAACTCCTCGACCTCCAGCCGGCGCTGGCCCAACGCCGTGAAGCGCTTGGGGTCGCCCGCATACAGCCACACGACGACATGGGTGTCAAGGTAGATCATGGCGCCACTCCGCCGACCAGTCGCTGTGGACCAAGCTCTCGGGGTCTCCCGTGATGCACTCGTGCCGGACCAGCCCGGCAAGCCGACTCGGCGCGTCCGCACAGGCAATCAGCAAGCGGCGGCCTTTGCGCTCGATAACCAGTGGCGTACCGGTGGCGGCGACCTGGTCCAGCATCCGGTAGATGTTGCTACGCAGTTGCGATGCAGTGACTTTCACGGTTGTGCCCTCGGCCTTGGACGGTACTCTGGGTGGTGGCCAAGCGTTAACGTACGTTCAACTACTACATACAACGTACGTTCGGTCTTGTCAAGCCCTGGACCTTGCGCCCCCTGAAGCCGCCGTATCTGGCCCTACTCAAAGGTGAGCATGAGATCGTCGAGCCAGGCCTCAGCATCGCCCTCAATCACCACGGCGGCGGCGATCCGGGTGGCCTCCGGGAAGCGCTCGACCTCGGAGCGGACGGTCTGCTCCTGCCACTCCATGCCCGAGACGGGCGGCGAGACGGTCTGTCCCAGGAATGTCCCATCCCGGGTGTAGTCGAACTTGATTCGGCACCTGCCCTTCGAGGTGCGGCAGAAGCCTTTCAACACGTAGTGTCGCCCCGGCACCGCAAGCACCGCCGGACCATAGGCCACAGCATAGTTGACATTGCCCGCGAGGCGTAGGCAGTACCAGCCGTTCCTGGGATCCTGGTCGCTGCTGGCGAGAACGACGGGCGCCTCGCGGGGCTTCCACGACAGACCGAAACCCCGCGGTTGGCCCGCCGTGACTGACTCGAAGTCACCGTTCTGCAGCAGATTGGGGAGGCCCGGCTCGAGCGGGTGGCTGACCATCTCCAGGTCGTCGAACCACGCTTTGCCGCCGCCCTCGACGGCGACCACCGCGCAGACGAGCGCGGCTTCGGCAACGGTGTCGGGGACGTCCGTCAGAGCGACCAGTTGCCAGCCGATCTGCTTGGGGGTGACGGGTTCGGCAGGGCTCATGGCGAGCCAGGATCCGTCGGCACGGAGGTAGTCGAGCTTGACGACGGCCCGCGTCCCCGCGCTGCCCTCGACCTTCAGCCAACCACGGAGCGCGACCTGCTGCCTGGGCTGAATCGGGACGCGGTTGAGGCCGACCCCCGCGTGGGCGCCTTGGCCCTCGACCAGCAACGCTTTGCCGGTGCGACCATCGGGCACGATCGACGCTTTGACGGAGGCATCCTTCGCCGCGAAGGTGCCGGCCCCCACCGGCAGCCCCGTGTCGCTCAGGGGCCCATCAAACCCGCCGTCGGGAAGCAGTTCCACCGGCGCGGCCGCGACGAGCGCGGCGCAGAGCCAAGCCGCGAAACCGGAGCGCATCCCCAGGTTGTGCGAATCCATACGTCTACATCTCCTTTCCACGCTGCCTGCCGGCTGCCGGCTGGCTGCCGCTGCATCTGGCCGGACTGTGCTTCAGTCGGCCACCACCTCGAAGCTCGCCCGCAGGCCGCCGACGAGGACATCGAACTGGCCCGGCTCGACGACCCAGCGGCCGTCGACGTCGAGGAGCTGCAGGTCGTCAGGGCCAAGGGTGAAGCGGACCGTCTGACGCTCGCCCGGCGCCAGGGCGATCTTGGTGAAGCGGCGCAGGACTTTGACCGGGGTGGTCACCGAGCTCACGACATCGTTCAGGTAGAGCTGCACGACCTCCTGGCCGGCTCGGCCGCCCGTGTTCTCGACCTCGACGCTGACCTCGACCAGTCCGGCCGGAAAGAGGCGTGGCGGCTGGACCTGCAGGGCGCTGTAGGCAAAGGTCGTGTAGCTCAGGCCGTGGCCGAACTCATAGAGCGGGGTGGGCGGCGCGAAGACGTAGTCACGGCCCGGTTTCTCGGGCGTGCCGGGGCGGTGGTAGTAGCCCCGCGCCGAGGGCTTGTGGTTGTAGAACGCTGGCACGTGGCCGACGCTGCGCGGCACGGTGATGGGCAGCTTGCCGGAGGGGTTGACCTTGCCGAAGAGGATGTCGGCCAGGGCGTGGCCGCCGGCCTCGCCCGGGTACCAGGCCTCTACGATCGCCGGGATGTGCTCGGCCATCCAGGGGATGCTGTAGGGCCGCCCGTGGATCAGCACCACCACCGTCGGCGTGCCGGTGGCCTGTATCGCCCGCACCAGCTCGTCCTGCAACCCGGGTGGCGTCAGTTCCGTGCAATCGAAGCCCTCGCCGCAGGTGGCCGTGCGCTCGTCGTTGCCCCAGCCCGTCCCCGCCAGCGCCATGCTGCTGCCGCCGATGACGACGATGGCTACCTCGCTCGCCGCCGCGGCCGCCACCGCGGCCGCGAAGCCGTCGCGTTCGAGCTGGTGGTGTCCGCAGCCCTCGGCGTAGACGACCTCGGTGCGCTTGGACACCGCCGCCCGGATGCCGTCCAGCGGTGTCACCCCGCGAGCACTGGTGAGGGTGTAGTCGCCCGCCTGCCAGACCGCTGCATTCGGCCCGATCACCGCCAGTCGCCGCAGGCGTGGGCTCAGCGGCAGGAGGTCGCCGTCGTTCTTTAGCAGGATGATCGCCTCCTGGGCCACCGCGCGGGCCAGGCGCTGGTGCGCCCGGCTGTGGACGACCTTCGCTGCCCGCTGCGGCTCGGCATAGGGATTCTCGAACAACCCGGCCAGGAACTTGACCCGCAGGATTCGCGTTACCGCCTGATCCACCTGCGCCACCGGGACCAGGCCCTTGCCGACCAGCTCCAGCAGGCTGGCGCCGAAGCCGTAGTCCGCCGGCGCTTCCAGATCCATTCCGGCCGCCAGCGCCTGGCGGCCGGCTTCGGCGGCGTCGTGGGCCGTGCGGTGGAAGGTGTGGAGCATGCTCACCGCACCGTAATCGGCGAAGACGTAGCCGCGGAAGCCCCACTCCTCGCGCAGGATGCGGGTCAGCAACAGCCGGTTGGCCGACGCCGGCACGCCTTCGTACTCGCTGTAGGCTGGCATCAGGGACAGCGCGCCGGCCTCGCAGATGGCAGCCTGGAAGGGCGGCAGGTAGAGCGTGCGCAGGTCGCGGACGCCGCCGGCGACCGGCGCCAGGTTCATACCAGCCTCCGGCGAGCCGTGCGCGGCGAAGTGCTTGGGGGTGCAGACCAGGTGTTGCCTGTCCACGGTCGAGCCTGCGCCCTGCATGCCGCGGATGTAGGCCACGCCCAGGCGCTCGACCAGGTACGGATCCTCGCCGTAGGTCTCTTCGACCCGCCCCCCGCGCGGGTCGCGGGCCAGGTCCAGGTCGGGGGCCAGGGCCTGGGCCACGCCGACGGCGCGGGCTTCGCGGGCCGTCGCCGCGGCCAGGCGCTGCACCAGCTCCGGGTTCCAGGTGCTGGCCAGTCCGATCGCCTGCGGAAACACCGTGGCGTCGACCGACATGTGGCCGTGCAGGCACTCCGAGATCACCAGCGCCGGGATGCCCAGCCGCGTTTGCTCCACCAGATAACGCTGGATGGCGTTGGTCGCCGCGGCGCTGGCCGGCGGCGCCAGGCGCGGGTCCTGCAGGCAGCCGATGCTCTGCTCCCCGAGGCGCGCCCGCAGCGTCGCCGCCGTGACGGCGCCGTCCTGGATGAAGGCGGCGGCGTCGTCCATGCTCATCTGCCGGATCTTCTCGGCCAGCGTCATGCGGGCCAGCAGATCCCGGACCCGCATCTCCACCGGCAACGACGCCTCCTGGTAGGGAAGCCTGCTACCCGCACGAGCTTTGGAGCCAGCCATGGCCATCTCCTATCCCCTCTGGAAGTACCTGACCCCGCCGATGCCCTGGAAATGGGCGTCCTGGGTCCAGAGCGTCGCCCCGTGCGCCTGGGCAGTGGCCAGGATAATGGCGTCAGCCATCGGCAGCGTATGCTGCAGGCTGAGCTTGGCGGCCGCGAGCGCCAGGCCGGGGGTGAGGTCGGCGACCGTTCCCCTCGCCAAGGCCGCGACCGCCTGTAGCGCTGCGTTCTCACTGGCCTCCCTCAGGACGACCTTGAAGACCTCGTACAGCGTCACGGTGGGGACGACCAACTCATCTGTGGCTGTGACCGCCGCGGCGAAATGTCCGGCATTCGGCCCTTCGGCGAAGTACTCCAGCCACCCCGAGGAGTCGACTACGTTCATAGCCGGTCCCCCTCGCGCTCGAACGCCGTGTTGATCCCCTTTAGGAACCCGCGCAGTTCGGTAATATCGCGCTCTGGGACAAGCTCTATCCTGCCCTCGTACTCCATGACCCGCAGCTTCTGTCCGGCGCGCAGTCCCATGGTGCGTCGGACCGGGAGCGGGATCACGACCTGGAACTTGGGTGATAGGGTGACGGAATGCATAGCGGAAACTCCATCGATTGATCGTCAGTGTACACTATGCTGATCGATCGCACTTCTGTCAACCTTACCTCAGCGCACCTTGACGAAGCGCTGCGCGGTTCGGCCGCCAGGGTGATGGCTGTTGGCCGCCGTCAGTGCGACACGGTGGCTGCCGGCGGCGGCGAAGGTGACGGCGTGCGGTCCGGGGCCGCTGGCGGTGGCTGGGGTGCCGCCAGCGAAGGTCCACTGCCACTGGCTGGTGTAGCGGCAGTGGGCCGTGAAGACGACGGGTTTGCCCGCGGTCAGGCGCCCGCTGGCGACCCTGAATCTGGGGCTCGGCCGCTGGCGGGCCGACCACGGTTCCACCAGGGTGAGGGTACGCGTGTGTGTCCGTTCGCCCGCCGCCGCCGTGACCACCAGCGTGACCTCGTAGGTGCCCGGGGCGTCGTAGAGGTGGTGCGGGTGCTGTGCGTTCGAGACGCTACCGTCGCCGAAGGCCCAGGCCCAGGCGGTCGGCGCGTTCGTGGAGGTGTCCGTGAACTGGACCGCGAGCGGGAACGTGCCCGTGTGCGGGCCGATCGTGAAAGCGGCGCCATCGGTGTCGTCGGGGGTCCCGTTCCAGCCGGCCAGGCGCGCCCACAGCCACCAGGCAGCGTAGGCTTTGCGGTTGGCGTTCAGCGGCTCGGTGTGGGCGGCCCCGCAGGGGTACCAGTCAACACCCTCCGGGTGCGAGTTCTGCCAGTCGACGGCCCAGTTCCGGGAGCCGCCCACATCCGGGTAGTTGCAGCCGTCGTCGGCGCCCCTGGTCATGAACTCATTGCCATCCGGGTCGTAGCTCTCGATGTCGGCGAAGTCGTAGAGCGTCTTGCCCTGCGCCAGGCAGTAACTGCGGATGCGGTTGTTGTTCTGGTTCAGCGTGCCGTTGGCGCCGCTGCCGTCGAGGTGCCCGGTCAGGTAGACGAAGCGGACGCCGGGGTAGTCGCGCTCGAGCCCATCCATGAGCGTGAGATAGGTGTCGACATCGGTTGCGGCGGCCCAGGAGAGTTGACCGCACCAGGACCACATCACCACGTTCACCGCGGCGTGCGCGGCCGTGTCCAGGTAGGCCCGTGTGGCGGCGGCCCAGGCCGTGAAGTCGGGGTTGCCGAGATCGCCGTCGGCGAAGCCGTCGTGGATCGAGAGGGCACCGTCGGCGCCGTCCTCGTTCCAGGCGTAATGCGAGCCGTCGTAGGGGCTGCCGGCGAAGGTCATGAGGCCGCTCATGCCATCGATGATCTGGCTGCCGTGCGAGGTGTGGCCGTAGGCGATGCGCAGCTCTGTTCTGGCCTGCGCCAGCGCCGTGATCGGGATCGCCGCCAGGTCGCAGCAGGTATGGTCGACGAGCAGCGGCGTGGGGCTGGACGCGGCGAGTCCGGTCCGTGAACGATCCGCGCCCACGGCCAGGGCCGCGGCGGTCAGCACCAGCAGGACCACCCGGCGGCGTATGTCCATGGGGCAGCGCTCCCTTCGTATCTGATCGCGCGGCACGTGGCCAGTGACGATTCTACGCTGGCGGTCACGGCGGGGCAAGCTGGAAGACAAGACAGCCGACGTCGCGGGGCTCGATCTCCACCTGCACGACCCGCCGTCCGGCCTGGTCATGCGCTTCCAGGACACGGTCGTTCCAGGCATCCTGAATCGTGCCGGTGGCCGGCATTTCCGGCGGCACGGGCACGAGGGCCGTGGTGCTGCGGTGGCGGGCGTTGTAGAGGGTCATCACGACCTTCTTGGCGGTCGGGAAGACGTTGGCCAGGACCCCCGGCGTCAGCGTTGGCTGCAGGGGCAGCGGTGCGTCGGTGGCGAAGGCATCGCGGTGTGTGCGCAGGAGGGCGTGAGTGCGGCGGATCGTGGCCAGGGTCGGCGCCGCGAACCAGTCCCGGGCTGGGCCCTCAAGCCAGATGCCTTCGCCGTTGAAGAAGGTCCACTTGACCCCTTCGGCCCAGGTGCCCATGGGGCGGTCGCAGACGAGGATTTCGAAGGTCTTGAAAGAGGGGATGGCGAAGCGCAGCGGGTGCAGCGGCGCCAGGGGCTGGGCGCCGCGGCAGGTGGTCATGTGGTAGCTGAAGCTGCCATCCAGGTTCTGGGTGTTGACATCGCAGGGCACTTCCTCATCGTAGAGGACGACGCCCTCCTTGGCGGCGGCGACGCGTTCGCGGACCAGGCGGGAGAGGCCGCGCTCGCCGAGCATGGTGCAGCCCGGAACCGGGTGGCCGTGGTCCGGGCTCCAGCAGTCCTTCTCCGGGTTGGCGAAGCCGAACTGGTCGAGGTACATGCCGTCGATGCCGAGTTCGCGCACGCGAGTGGCGTAGGTGTCCGCCTGGACTTCGCGCCAGGCCGGCACGGCGCTGCACATCATCATCTCCGAGCTCTGCGGCCAGTACAGCGGCTCGCCCGTGCGGTAGCGGATCTGCCACTCCTTGCCGTGGGCCTGACCCAGTTTGCCCTTTTCCTCCAGCAGGTAGCCCTCGATGTAGAGCCCGACGCGGGTGCCCTGACGCTGCACCTCGGCAATGGCCTGCTGGAAGGCCGGGGCGCCGCCCTTCAGGAAGCTGTCGAAGGGTGACAGGTCGCCGCTGCGGCCGTAGATGCGGCCCACGCCGGGAAGGTTGCCCCAGTCGAACAGGTGCATGTACTCGATGCCGCCGAACTGCGCGTTGCCCTCGTCGATGGCTGCCTGCAGGGAGTAGGTGCCGGTGCGGGCATCGTAGAGCGGGTCGAGGCCGTGCAGGAAGCGCTGGCGGAAGTTGTAGACGTCGCGGAACCACGGCTGCCGCGGGGTCACTGGGCGGTACCAGCCGCGCACCCAGTCGCGGTAGACGGTGAAGGCGGTACGCCAGTCGCCGCCGGTGATCCCGAGGCGGGCCGGCGGCGCTGCCAGGGCGTCCGTCGGCGCTACCGCGCGGCTCCCGGTGTCGACCCAGAGCGTGATGCCGGCGGTACCCTTCTGCATACCGTAGTCGCGACGTATGCCCTCGACCTCGAGGGTGCGGAGGTAGACGCCGTCATCGGTGACCGGATTGAAGGCGCTCAGCACCTGCAGGGGGAACCCCCCGCCGTAGCGTGACTGTTTCCAGAAGTGCTCCTGGCCGAGTCGGTTACCGACGCATGGGAACCAGTACCACTGGTGCTCGGGGATCCGGTCGCCGAGGAGCAGCGGTCCTAAGCGTGGTCCGAGCACGCCGATCTGGAGGGGCGCGGCGCTGTGGTTGAGCACGACAGCCTCCAGGGCGAACTCCGACTCGACCTGACGGTGGGTGAGGCGCAGTTCGAGGGCCGGGTCGGCACAGCGGTAGACCGAGCTGCCGGCGTCGCCCGTGAGGCGCTGGAAGCGTTCCGCGGGCAGGTCCTTGCCGTCCACGCTGACCGTCCACAGCCCGAGCCAGTCCGCCGTCTCCCCCCAGGCCAGGAGCGCGCGGACTGCGGCTTCCGTGGCCGGCAGGCGCCGGTCCGTGCAGCGGGCGAGGTCCGGCAACGCCAAGTCGGGGTCCGTGGTGCGCGCGGGGCCGGGGTTGGTGGTGGCCGCAGCGACCACGAAGGCGGCCCCCGGCGAGCTGTCGGTGAGCACGAGTTCGGCCAGCGTGCGCTGCGGATCGGCGAAGACGCATAGCGCCTGTGCGCCCTGGTCGACGCGGAAGGCGCCCCCCGCCGAGAGATTGCAGGGGAAGCAGCCTTCGCGACTGCCATCGGCGTAGCGCACTTCGACGGCGAAGCGGTCGAGTTCCGCGATCGAAACCAACTGGCCTTCCGTGCCGTAGACATCCTCCTCGGCGCCGCGGAACAGGCCCAGCAACAGGAGGTAGACCTCGGCGGCTTTGCGGTTGACGGGGAGGCGGAGCGCGGTGCACTCGCGGAGACCCGTCGCCGGCACGGAGTCAGCGGCTGCCGGCAGGACGAAGGGCACGCCGCTGACCTGCACCGTGGCGCCGTCTGGCCAGCCGGTGAGGTTCTCTGCCCGTATCACCTCAGCCAGGGGCAGGCGCCCCGCCGTGGTGACGGGCAGCGCGGTCAGCGAGTCGGCGAAGGTTCCGGTCTCCGCCAGCAGGTACTCCCGGGCCGGCACGGGCTCGGCTTGCGCGGTCAAGCCGAGACGCGAGAGCTCCAACTGGGCGTCATCGCGGGCGGCCTGGATCTGCACGGCGATGCCGGCGACGCCGGGCAGGCGCCGGGCGCGCTCAGGCAGCGGGACGGTCAGCGTATGCCAGAGGCCGTCGTGCCGCAACTGGGCCGGCATGATCGCCGCGGCGTAGTCGGCCCCCGCGGCCGAGGCGGTACCCATGATGCTGACCGCGTAGTCGCCCTGCGGTGCGGTCCCGGTGACGCGGTAGCGCAGCGTGATCCCCGTGTACCCCGTCAGCGGGAATCCGCTCTCGAAGAACCAGCACCACTTCATCCCCTTGCCGGCGCTCGGTGCGCGCAGTACGACGCCGCCGGTGGCGCTGGTGTCGACGCTGCTGTTCGCGGCCGGGTTCGTCAGCCAGTCCAGTTGCGGTTTCCATTGCGAGCTGGCCAGGTCGGCCCACCAGGCTGCCGGCATGGCCGCGCTTTCCGCCGCGGCTGTCGCCAGGCCGCGCCCGGCGTCGGGCGGGGGCTGCTCGGCCAGGCGCAGCGAACTGATCCACAACCGCGCCGGTCCTGGGCCTGTCCGTACCTGCACCGCGATCGCGCTGAACCGGGTCCCCGCCACCACGCCGCGCAGGTCTACCGCGAGCACATGCCACTGCCCATCCGCCTGGACCTCGGAGAGCCGGAAGGGCCGTGCCTCACGCGCACCCCCGTCGTTGATGTAGACCAGGTAGTCATCTGTCGCCGTGAACCGCCCCTCGGCGCGGTAACGCAGCACAAGGTAGGGGCTTGCGTCACAGATGATCGGCGGGAAGGCCTGCGACCACTTCATGCCACAACCGGCATCGGGCACGCTGAATTCCATCGCCGCGGCGTCGCGCCGGCAGACTGCCCCCGGAGCGGGGTCGGGCTGCCAAAGGGGCTGCGCCTGCCAGGCCTCGACCCGCTCCAGCTCCGCACTCCAGCCCCAGTCCAGCAGCGCTTGCCCGCGTGCCGTCAGTCCGCTGGCTATGATCACACCCCATAGCAAACAGTGTAACATGTTTTTCATAAATACCTTATGAATATACATATGCATCGTCTTCTCCGTCGCAATCGCGGGCGTGGGAAGTGGCGCTGTTCAGGTCCTCTACCATAGCCCTGCCAGGCGCGACTTCCGCCATTGTAAACATCTCAACGCGCGGAGGGTTGACATTGGCGACGTTCGTCTTAACGTACCGTTTTTCGTGACCCCCGCCGGGCTTCGGGTGGGTCGTCGTCGAGGCGTGTCAACGGGAGGCCTGCGGTGCGGTTGTTGAGCCTGAGTCTGTTGATCCTGGTTGCGGGTGTGACGGCTGCCGTTGCCGCTGCCGAGGATGCCGTTTGGACGCTTCCCGAGGTGACGGTGGAGGGGGTAGCGCCGCCGGCTGACGGCGGCGCTGGCAACGCTGCGGCATGGGCACGACCGGGACCGCCGCCGTTGTTCGTGGCGGCGCAGGGCGCGGGGGCGCAGGCGGATCTGAGTGTGCGCGGCAGCTCGTTCAGCGAAGTCGGTTACGCGGTTGCCGGCCTGGCCTTACGGAACCCGCAGACCGAGCACTTCAATGCCGAGTTGCCCTTGCCGGCCGAGCTCTTTGGCGAGTTCAGGGCACTGACCGGCGTGGACCAGGCGCTGGGGAGCACGGGGCATCTGGCCGGCAGCGTCGCCGCCGAGTTCGCCGCCCTGGAACCGAGCACGGCGCTGCGCCTTGAGGCTGGCGAGGGCGGCAGCTACGGCGGGCGCGTCTGGCGCGCCGATAGGTGGGGAGCCGACAGTGGCTGGGGCAGCAGCGCGTTCGGTTGGCACCAGCGTGCCGCCGGACTCGACTATGGACACAACCGTGCCGAGGCCAACGGCGGCGGACTGCACCTGCAGTACCGTGCTGCCGACACCGCGTTCGACACCGTCGTTGCGGCGCAGGAGAAGGACTTCGGGGCGCGGGGTTTCTATGGCGCGTCCGCCACCCGGCCGGCGGTGGAGTCGACCGACGACGTGCTCTGGCTGAGTTCGTGCCGCCTGGGGCTGAGCGACCCGCGCGACTACGTGCGTCTGACCGCCAGCGTAAGGAGCTTTCGTGACGACTACATCCTCGACGAGCGCGATGCGTCCTACTACCGCAACCGCCATGCCACCACCACTGCCGGCGTCGCGGTCGACGGGCGCCTCTCGGGCAGCGAGGCCCTCGCCCTGACCTGGCGGACGTGGGCCGAGGATGAGCGCATCGACAGCCAGGGCGTGTTCAAGGGTGCCGATACCGCTGGGCTGGGGCAGCACAACCGGCAACGGCTGGGGCTGTTACTGGCGCCGGAGTGGACGCTGGGGGCGCTGACGCTGCGCGGCGGTGGCCAGGTGGTCGCCTGCAGTGCCGAGTCGCCGGTTCCGCTGGCTCTCGCCGGCCTCGAGGTCGCCGCCGGCCGTCGCCAGCGGCTGTACGCCAGCGCCACCGAGCAGGTCCGCCAGCCCTCGTTCACCGAACTCGACTACGAGTCGCCGGCGAGCCTGGGGAATGCGGGGCTGGAGAACGAGCGGAGCCTCGAGCTTGAGGCCGGCGTGAAGACGGCATGGTCGCCGCGCTGGCAGAGCCGCACGGCGGTGTTCCGGCGCCAGACCCGGCACACGGTGGACTGGATTCGGCAGACGCCGGAAGGCCGCTGGCTGGCGACGGACCTGGGCCGGGTTAGCACCGATGGCGTGGAAGCCGAGCTCTCCTGCCGTCTCTCGCCGCGCTTCACCAGCACGCTATTCGGGCAGTGGCTTGCCAAGCAGGGCGACCGCGACGTCTACGCCTCGCGCTACGTCTACAACTACCCCGCGCAGCGCGGCGGCCTGACGGTGTCCTGGTGGCCCTGGTCCTGGTGCGAACTGCGCACGCAGCAGGTCATGCTCGGCTATGCCGACAACGCGCCCCGGACCTCCGGGCGCTGGGGTACCGACAGCACTCTGGCCGGCATCGTCCATCCCGCCTGCTGGCCTGCGGCCGCGCTGGGTGTCGAAGTGGCCAACCTCTACGCTGACGATACCCAGTTCCTGCCGGGCCAGCGCCGCGCCAGCCAGAGCCTGATGGGGACGCTGGTGGTGCGCTGGTAGCGCGGACTGGGGGGTGGGCGGCGCTTTCCGGCGCCTCCCGACTTGACGAAACCGCGGCGCGAGCGACCTTCTGGTGCGTGCTTCGAAGCGGTCATCTCAAGGCTCAGAGCGGGTGAGGACGGCATAAGCAGCGGAGGCGACTATGGGGACAGGGCTGGAGTTCAAGCCGGATTTCGAACAGGCCAAGGCACGCTGGTTGGCGTTTTGGGACAAGGAGCTGATTGACCGGCCCTGCTGTGTCATCACGGCCCCCAAGGATCCGACCAAGCCGCTGCCGCCCGGCCCGCCGTATATGGCTGGCGCGCGCGAGGACTTTGGCCCGATTGTCCGCCAGGTTCTGGAGAACGCCGCGGCCACCTGGTGGGGCGGTGAGGCGATGCCGTCGTACACGCCCAGCTTCGGGCCCGACATGTTCGGTGCCTGGCTCGGCGGCGACCTGCAGTTTGACAAGACCAACTACGGCACCAACTGGGTCGTGCCCTGCATCAAGGACTGGGACCAGGATCTGCCGCTGCGCCTCGACCCCAACAACCGCTGGTGGCGGCGCATGCTGGACTTCTGCGCGGCCCTGGCCGAGGGCTTCGACGGCAAGATGCTGGTGGCGCACGTGGACCTGCACAGCAACATGGACGCGCTGTCGGCCATCCGCAGCCCGGAACCGCTGTGCATGGACATGATGGACATCCCCGCGACGATCGACCGCGCCATGCGCGATGCCCGTGCCCTCTTCCCGGTCATCTACGACGGCATCTACCAGGCCGGCCGCATGGACCGTCACGGGACCCTGGGCTGGGTGCCCGCCTACCACCCGGAGAAAACCAACACCATCCAGTGCGACTTCGCGGCCCTGATCGGCCCCGAGCACTTCCGGCGCTTTGTCATGCCGGCTCTGGCCGAAGAGGCGGCGTACCTCAAGCACACCGTCTACCACTATGACGGCCCCGAGTGTCTGGTGCATCTGGACGACATCTGCTCGATCCCCGGCCTGGACTGCATCCAGTGGACGACCGGCGCCCGCAATAGGGCCTTCATCGACTGGATGGACCTGCTCAAGAAGATTCAGAGCAAGGGCGTCAGCCTGTGGGTCCCCTGCGACCCGGAGTCGATCAAGATCTTCCACCGTGAGCTGCAGCCGAACCTGGTCTTCTACCACTGCTGGGCGCGCAGCCCGGCCGAGGGTGAAGCCGTGCTCAAGTGGCTGACCGACAACACCTGAGCGCCGGGGGCCCCGCTGAAGGGCGAATCCTGCTGTCCAGCAGGACCTGCCTGCAGGCGGTGAGCCGTTCGGGAGGTCCGGCCGGGGGCGGCCGGCGGCTCAGCGGGGCGTGCGCCCCCGGGGAGCTTCGCCCTCCAAGGGCAAGCGCCCGTCCGTCACGCCCTTTCGGAGTTTCACCCTGACATGATCGGGCGGCCATGGCGCTTGCTTGGTGCTGGAGGGCGAAGCCTGCTGTCCAGCAGGACCTGCGTGCAGGCGGTGAGCCGATCCCGTCAGCGACTGGCAAAGACGTCCTTGAGGAGCGCCACTGTGCGTTCCACGACCGTCTCCAGGCTGCCCGGCGCCAGCTTGGCCCAGTAGGTGACCTCGGCATTGGCTTCGTGGCCGCCGCGGGCGTAGGCGGCGCGGGTGGGCAGGTAGCCGACGTAATGGCTGGTCAGGTGGGCGACGAAGGTAGAGGCGGCTGGTGACCGCGTCTTGATCTCGAGCTGGCCTTCGACAAAGGGCTCTCCCGGCAGGCCGACGAGGGCGACATCGCCGAGGCGCAGGACCTGGATCTCGTAGCTGAAGGTCGGCTCTCGCTGTTGGCAAAGCTCCACGCTGCGGGTGGAAGCGGCCAGGAACCAGCGCGTCTCGATCTCGCCATTCGCGGCGCGCGGCGGCACCGGGTTCGCCGCCAGGATCTCGGCCACCTCCTGCCGCCGCGCCGCCGGGATCTCGCGATAGGGCAGGGCGATGCGCTCGACGCGCCAGTCCAGTTCCGCCTCCGTCGTGAACCTGAGGCTATGCAGGATGCGTTGGCTCATGGCCGCCAGTTCCCGTCCCATGCGCCGGTGGTCCGGCGTGTAGTCCGGGTCGAAGGGATGCCAGGGGTTGATGTTTCCGCAGCAGCCATTCAGCACCGCGGCCACGCCCTGCCCACCCCAGCTCGCCTGGGTCTCCGCCGCCCACGCCCCCGGCCAGTCCGCCGAGACCGCGTAGTACGTCTCGCGATGGCCGAACACATTCACGGGGTGGCAGGTATGATGCAGCAGGCAGGCGACCGGGCGCATCTGCGCGTCCTGCGCACAGAGGACCCCGACCTCCGGGTCGATGGGCCCCTCCAGGTAGCACAGATCGGGGATGCCAAAGGGCTGCCGGTCGCGACTCTCGGGCTTGGGCATCATCACCGTGCCGTCGCGGCGCACCGCGCGGCGGTTGAAGGCGAGGTCGGCGACCAGGCCCCGGCCAACCCCGAGACGGACCGGCCGCAGGCTGGCGACGGCTTGCACCGCCGCCTCGACCGCGGCCTCCGCTGCCCGCTCGCAGTAGGCCGTCTCGGCGCCCCGGATGTATTCGTTTCCGGTGCTGATGTCGAGTGGGAAATCCGGGTCCAGCATGAAGTGACCCAGGCTCGGCGCCGAGTGCGTCTGGAGCGCATGGACCAGGATCGCCTCAGGATCGATCCCGGTCCGGGCCGCGATGCCGCGGCGGATGCGCGCGCTGTAGTCGCCGGTGACGATCGTGACATCCAGCGTTACCAGGCAGATCCGGCGTCCCCCCGACGCGAAGACGACGGCCTTGGCGAAGAGCGGATCAAGGACCGACTGCGCCGGCCGGTACTCGCCCGCGCCGCTGCCGGCCAGATGCACCCCCGCCGCCGGGGTGATGTCCCGCACCGCTGCCCCTGCCTGCAGTTGCTGACTGTCGCCTGTGCTCATCGTCTTCTCCGTCGCGTACTCCAGGCCCGTCTCCGCTCCGGCCGCAGACGTCCCAAGAATAGCGACCCGTGCAATAAGGAAGTCCGCCTGAAGCGCTGAAGGCGCGATCCTATACCAGCCTAGGGCAACGCCCTAGGAATAGGACGGGTATGAGTTTGAGCCCTGTAGGGGCGACCTATCCCGCCTGTGCCTTGGCGCCGACGTCGTATGGCCCGCCCCTTCAGGGCTCGCCCCGCGGGGGGTGACCGGGTTACCCAGGGCGCTGCCCTGGGCTGGTATGAAGCGCCCCCTTGGGGCTGGATACCCCGACCCGCCCTTGTTGCACAGGTCGAAGAATAACACGACCCGGCTGCGGCTGCCCGTTCACCTTCGCACTTTTTTCACGGTTGCGGAGTTGCAGGCGGCGTCCTGGGCAGGCATACTGGCTCTGTTGCTACTGGAGTCGGTCCACTAGGTGACGAGGTCTAACAATGGACATAGTCGACTGTGCCTGTAACGGCAAGACCCTGGGCAAGCATGTGCGCCCGGCGGTGCTGGCCGTGCTGTCGAGCGGTCCGACGCATGGCTACGACATTGCGCAGCGCCTGGGTTTGCTGCGGATGTTCCAGGACGGCTCGGAGCCGGACGCGAGCGGCATCTACCGGATGCTGAAGTTCATGGAGATCGAGGGCCTGGTGCGCAGCGACTGGCAGTTGGGGGACACGGGTCCGGCGCGGCGGCAGTTCAGCATTACGGCGGACGGCACCGACTGCCTGCGGCACTGGGTCGAGTCGCTGGCGCGTTACCGGGAGGGCATCGACGAGTTACTGGCGCTGATGCGGAGCCACTTGCCGGAGGTCGGTTCATGAAGACGGAAGAAACCCTCCGGCGCGCCTGTCAGGCGGAGTTCGTGGGCACCTTCATCCTGGTGTTCTTCGGGGTGGGTGTAGTGCACACCGCGCTGCTCAGCGAACCGCACTCGGGACTCGGTTTCGTGGCAGTGGTCTGGGCCGTGGCCGTGGCCCTGGCGATCTACACCACCGGCGCCATTTCCGGGGCGCACCTCAACCCGGCCATGACCCTCGCCTTCACCGTCTTCCGTGGCTTTCCGCGGCGGCGGGTGGTGCCGTATATGCTGGCGCAACTGGCTGGGGCCTTCTGCGCGGCGGCGCTGCTGTATGGGCTGTTCCACGGGATCATCGACCACTTTGAGCGGGCGCACAGGTTGGTGCGCGGGTGTCCGGGCAGCGTGCTCTCGGCGATGATCTATGGCGAGTACTTTCCGAATCCCGGCATGGTGGCCGCCGGGGTGCTGGCCAACGCCGATGTGAGCCTCTGGCAGGCCATGTTGGGGGAGGGGATCGGCACCGCCTTCCTGGCCTTGTTTGTGTTCGCGCTGACCGACCACACCAAGCATGCCGGCCCCGGCGGGGCGCTGCTGCCGCTGTGCATCGGGCTGGCCGTGGCCCTCAACATCTCGATCATCGCCCCGCTCACCCAGGCGGGCTTCAATCCAGCGCGTGACTTCGGGCCGCGGCTGTTTGCCTGGCTGGCGGGCTGGGGCAGCGTGGCCATCCCCGGTCCTCGCGGCGGTTTCTTTACGGTCTACATTCTTGCCCCCTGCGTCGGCGCGCTCTGCGGGGCGGCGGTGTACCAGGTCCTGCTGGCCGAGCGGCGTCCGGACGCTGCGCTTTCAGCATCGCACGAAGGAGATACAGCACCATGAAGACGACCCGGTTGATTCTGGTTGGTGGCTTCCTCGGGGCCGGGAAGACGACTCTGCTCTGGGAGGCGGCGCGGCGCTTGGCCGGCCGTGGCCTGCGTACGGGGCTGATCACCAACGACCAGGCCCCCGAGCTGGTGGACACGGCCTTTCTGTCGCAGGGCGGGGTGAAGGTCGCCGAGGTGGCCGGGAGCTGCTTCTGCTGCAATTTCCAGGGCCTGATTGACGCCATGTCGAAGGTGCGTGCCGAGGCCGAGGCCGACGTCCTGATCGCTGAGCCGGTGGGCAGTTGCACCGACCTCTCCGCCACCATCGTGCAGCCGCTCAAGGAAGGCTTCCGCCGCGAACTGGTGACGGCACCGCTATCGGTTCTGGCCGACCCGTCCCGGCTCAGCGATCTGCTCGACGGCGGCACTGCCGGGCTGCATCCGAGCGCGGCCTACATCCTGCGCAAGCAGCTTGAGGAGGCCGACATCGTGCTGATCAGCAAGAGCGACCAGCTCAGCCCCGAGGCGCTGCGGGCCTTGCAGCAGCGCACCCGACAGGCCTTCCCCGAGGCCGCCGTCCTCGGCGTCTCCGCCAAGACCGGCGCCGGCGTCGACGTCTGGCTGGATGCCGTGACCACGCGCTCCGACGCCGGGCAGCGTGTGGTCGCGGTCGACTACGATGTCTATGCCGAGGGCGAGGCCGTGTTGGGCTGGCTCAATGCCAGTATCGTCCTGCGTGGTGAGGCGGTGGACTGGAACGCCTTCGCGGCGGGGTTGCTGCGCGGGCTCAGCGGCAGGTTTGACCGCGGTAACTCCGCGGTTGGGCACGTCAAACTCATGGTCTCGGCCGCCGATGGTTTCCTGATTGGTAACCTGACCGGCACCGCCGACACACTCAGCATCCGCAATACCCTCACCCCCGGTTCCGAGGCCAGTCTGACCCTCAACGCGCGCGTGCAGATGACTCCGGAGGCGCTCGACGCCTGCGTGCGGGAGGTCCTGGCCGCGACCTGCGCCGAGACGGTCCAGGCCGACATCGTGGCCTGGCGCTGTCTCAGCCCCGGCCGTCCGCAGCCCACCCACCGCTACGACCACGTCGTGGCGGCGGGCTGAGACCTCGACCTGCCGTCAGGGGGGAATGCCAGGTGAAGAGCTTCCGCGAGCGTCTGCAGGGCTGGCTGACACCGGTCGGCGAGCCCGAACTGAGCATCGATGAGGACGCCCGGACGCTGACGGTCCCCGGGGAGTCCGGCGGGGCGCCGTACTGCTTCGGCTTGGCGGATCTGCAGAGGGTCGCCGTGGCCAGCCAGCGCCGGGGCCCGCTGCTGCTGTCGATCGCCTGGGTGCTGACGACCGCCAGCCAGGAGGTCCGCCTGCCGCTGGACGCCGAGGAAGCGGAGACGCTGGTACGGCTGCTGCAGACCTTGCCGGGCTTCGATAGCGACGCCCTGTCGCGGGCGGTGAGTGCCACGGCTCCGACGCTGCTCGTCTGCTGGCAGCGTGGCCCCGAGCCTGGGCCGGGGGCGGAGTCCCCATGACCTCGCGCGAACGAGTTCAAGCCGCGCTGGCACACCGCGAGCCGGATCGCACGCCCGTCTTTGAGTACGTGCTGCTCGCCCCCGTTGCCGACCAGCTCCTTGGCCGCGCCTACGGCGGCGATCCGAGCCACTGGCCAGGCCTGCTGGCCGAACTGGGCTGGAGCCAGGCCGTGCGCCGTCAGGCGCTGGATCAGCTCGACCTGGCGCTCCTCCTGGGCCACGACCTGATGTACGTCGTGCCCAATGCCCCGCCGCCCCGGCCGCCCGCCCCGGCCGTCCCGCCCGGACCCGCTCCAACGTCCAGCGACGACCCCGTCGAACGTCTCGCCCTGCGCAATGCCGCGGTGGCGCAGGCGCGGGGCTTCCCGGAGGAGACGCTCCTGGTCTACGCGGTGCTGCGGGCCGAGATGGCGCGGCGCGAGGTCGACCTGCCGATCCTGGCGCCGGCCTACGCCCATGGCGTCTGGACGGATGTCGACCTCATGCAGACCATGCTCCTCGCCCCCGAGATCGCGCATCGGCACTTTGCCCTGGCCACGGCCCGTAGCCTGACGCGCATTGAGAAGTACCTCGCGCTCGGGATCGACCAGATCGGCGTGGGCGGGGACTTCTCGGGCACGCGACCGATGATCTCGCCGGCCGCCTACCAGGCTTTCATCGTCCCCGAGGTGCACCGCCTGGCGCAGCGCATCCACGCCGGTGGCGGCTACGCGGTCAATGCCAGTGACGGCAACCTCTGGCCCGTGCTCGACGACTTCCTATTCGGCTGCGGCGTCGATGCCTATCTCGAGATCGACCTGCATGCCGGCATGGACCTGCCGCGCCTCAAGCCCATCTGTCGCGGGCGCGTTACCCTCTACGGTAATCTCGACTGCGGCACCACCCTGAGCTTCGGCTCGCCGGCCGAGGTGCGGCGACACACGCTGGACTGCCTGGAAGCGGGAGCCGGCGGCGGCGGGCACATCCTCTGCGCCAGCAATGCCATCGTCGCCAGCGTGCCCATTGCCAACTACCTGGCGGTCGTCAATGCCTACCGGGAGTTCGTCGGCCTGCCGTGCTTCAGTTGACCAGCCAGGCAGCCAGTTCGTCCCAGGCGGCGGCGAAGGCTTTGAGGGTGATGACCACCGGGTAGTAGGTGTCGAAGCCGTCGACGCCGATGGCGCCCGGCTCGTAGGCCTGGCGGAAGAGGGCGCTGCGCCGTAGTCCGGCCAGGGTGTCGGCGGGGATGGGCTGGTCGATGCGGCTGACGATCTCACGCTCCTGCGCATCGTACTCTTCGGTCTTGTCGGGGAAGGCGGTGATGAAGACCGGCGCCGGCCCTGCGGTCAGGGCGGCATCGACGTTCCAGGGGCCGCGCAGCGAGGCGATCAGCAGGGCCGAACGCCGCGGCTTGCCGCCGCGGTAGAGCAGCTCATAGGAGCGTCGCACCACGGCCGTACTGGCCCACGTGGCGAGGTCGGCGGCCTGCGCCACCCCGGCGGCCGCCAACTCGTCGCGGATGGGGTCGTCCAGGCGGCCGTTCATCATCACCAGGAACGACTGCGGGGCCTTGCCGGCCTCGATGGCCTCGGCAAAGGCCAGATGCTGGTCGACCGCGAAGCCGAGCGTGATGGTCACGCCGATGCCTTGGGCGGTCACGCGGCGGACCGTCTCCAGCGCGGCCCGCGTGCCGGGCACCTTGAAGACGACGTTGGGGGTGCCGCCCAGGCGTTCGCGCAGCCGTTCCTGCAGCCACTCGATGTCGGCGGCCATCTGCCCGGCGTCCTGGGAGGCGTGCGGGTTGATCTGCAGGTTGACGTAGCCGTAGCGTCCGCCGCTGGCCGCGTAGATCGGCCGCAGGATGCGGCAGTTCGCGAGCACGACCTCCAGGCTGAAGCGTGACACCAACTGGTCCGGGGTGCTGCCGGCGGCCGTGCGTCGCAGCTCTGTCCGCACCGGTTCCCACTCCTGCGGCCGCTCCTTGCGGATCATGTTCACCAGCGGCGGGTTGGTGGTCACCAGCAGGGCGCCGCGGCGCATGGCCGCGGCGCTGCCGTAGGCATAGTCATAGCCCCAACGGGTCGCCAGGGCGCCGCGGTCCGCCAGCCGCGTCAGGCGCAGGAAGTTACTGCGCCGCCGCAGCGCCTCCTCGGCCAGCAAGCGTTCCTGCTCGGCGCTGGCCCCCCAGTCGACGAGGAGGCCGCGAAAGCCGGCCGCGGCGGCCGCCAGCAGGTCGTCGTCTGCGGCCGCCGCCGCCCCGGGGCGCTGCAGGTGCCAGTGTGGCAGATAGGACTGCAGATCCAGACACAGCTCCGCCGCCAGCGCCGCCGCCTCGGCCTGGCGCGCCGCCGGACCCCGTGCGTGCTGCGCGGTGAGCTCGCGCTGCACCTCGTGACAGGCTGCCGCGAGGTCTGCCGGTGCGGTTCTGAAGAGCAGCCGCTCGCGGAGTTCATACCATGCTTCGCTCATTGCAGCCCTTTCGGCGTCCGGCTCAGTTCATCTCGAAGCCGCCATCGACATTCAGCGTCTGGCCGGTCATGTAGTCGGCATCGGCGGAACACAGGTACGCCACCGCGGCGGCCATATCGGCGGGCGTTCCGGCCCGGCGCAGGGGGATGCGGTCCACGAACTCCTGCATCGAGGTGCCCGGAGGCAGCCCCAGGATCTGGCTCTTCTCGCGGTCATTCTGCTCCCACATGGCCGTCGGCACGACACTGGGGGAGACGGCGTTGACGTTGAGGAAGGGCGCAAAGGCCAGCGCCGCCGACTGCGTGATGCTGATCACGGCGGCCTTGCTGGCCGCGTAGTGGACCTGCAGCGCCCGCCCATGGCGACCCGAGATCGAGGAGAAGTTCACGATCTTGCCGTAGCTGCGCTCGCAGTGCTGGGCGGCTCGCACGTCCGCCGGGATCTGGGCCAGCATCTGTGCGGCCGCGGCCTGGATCAGGAAGACCAGGCTCTTCTGGTTCAGCGTCGTGATGCGGTCCCAGTCCGCCTCGGTCACGTCCAGGAACCGCTTGGCCTGCAGGATTCCGGCCACGTTCACCAGGATATCCAGGCGGCCGAAAGCGCTGACGGCACGCGCGACCAGCGCCGGCAGATCGGCGCAGGAAGCCAGGTCGATGGGGTGCGCCAGCGCCTCGCTGCCGGCCGCCCGAAGCGCGCTCGCCCTGGCCTCCACGAGGTCGGTGGCGCGGTCCGCTAGCAGCAGCCGCGCGCCTTCGTGGGCCAGGCGCAGGGCGACCCCCTCGCCGATGCCTTGTGCGGCCCCGGTGACGATCGCCACCTGCCCATCCAGTCGGGGCAATCCCATCAGCATTCTCCGTACAGATCCGCCGCCACTTCGAGCAGCAGCCGGGTGACGCGCTCGGCATAGACCCGGTCGACGCTGGCCGGCAGGGTGTAGAAGCGCTCGCGGTTCAGGAAGCCGCCGTCCGCAGTGCGTCGGCCCAGCGTGGCAAAACAGAACTGGTGAAAAAGTGGCTGCTGCGGCGAGGGTGCTGCCCTGGCGGCCTCGGCCAGCAGGCGTGCCGCCAGGGGCGAGCCGGCTTCGGCTTCGCGGCGGGCGTAGGCCAACGTGTCGTCCCACCAGAAGCGGAAGACCGCCGGCGCTGCGGTCTGCAAGACCTCGGCAAACAGGACCTGCAGCGAGGGTGAGACCTTGAAATGTACGACTCTGTCCGTGGCCTGGCCTACCACGCGCCGGGTTGCCGCGCTGAGATCGTCGCCCGAATGACAGTCCAGCATCAGTCCGGCCGGTCGTAGCAGCCCCTGCAACGCCTGGGTGCGCCGCCGCAGTCCGTCATGGCCATCGGCCAGACGGTAGTCGGTGCCCTTCTCGACGCCCAGGTTCGGGGCCACATGCGTCACCGGCAGGCCGCGGCGGCGGATCTCGCCCAGCAGAAATACCGTCTCGTCGACCGTCGTCAGGACCTCTGCCACAGGGACCCCTGCGGGGACCTCGTCGACGCTCAGCTCAAGGTCGAACGCCAGATCGCCGCGGCGCCGGCGCACGCGGGCGGCCAGGGCCTCGACGGCATCCAGGGCGCGGGCGAACTTGGCGGCGCCGCGAGCGATGCTCTCGGGCGCCAGTGCCGGCAGGTCGCCGCGGGCTTCGCCGTGCCAGGCGAGGAGCTCCTGGCGCTGCCCGGCGGCGGGCATCGCGGCCTCAAACCGCGCCGCCGCGGCCGCGGCTCCCGTTACCCGTCCCGCCTCGTAGTCGAGTACGTCCGAGACGTCCACCGTGAAGAAGGTGAAGTGGCGCGCCGCATCGACGACGGCCAGGGCTCGTTCCAGTCCGTCCGGCGTCCGTTTCACCATGATATGATCGGCATCGGCGCCATAGCGGAGCGCGCGGCCGGTCCAGAGGGCCGAGAGCACACCCGCCAGCCAGAGCCCCTCGAAGGTGCTGCCGGTGTGCCCCTCCTCCAGGCGGCCAAAGCCGAACAGGTAGTTCACCCGCGGCGCGGTGCCGGCGACCAGGTCCCCGAGCAGGTTCAACTCACGGACGGAGTTCTGGATGGCATTGGCGGCAAAGTGGCCTCGGTGCATGGCTTCCCAGATGCCGGGCCAGGCGTGGGTGGACAGGCGCGTACCGATCCCCAGGCGGGCCACCGCCCCCAAGGCTTGCGGCCCGCACTCCGGGGCGACAACCCGGACAAAGGCCGCTACGCCGTCGGCATCCGCGGCCAGCGCGTCCAGCGTCCAGCCCTCGGTCAGGGCCAGGCTGCACAGCGGGCGCGCCAGTCCGGCGGGCGCCGTCGCGCGCCGGAACAGCAGCAGGGCCTGCTGACCGTCGTCCAGTTGCGCCCCCACCCAGACACAGGCGGCGCGGTCCGAGCCCCGGCCAGTGCCGAAGTTGAACGGCGGTAGCGGCTCCGGCCGCCCCGCGCCTGCGGCCGTGCCGCGGACCCGATCCCAGGCGCCGGCGGGCAGCCCCAGCACCGCGGCCACGACCGCCTCCGGGTGCCAGGTGGCGGTATCCAGCACCGCCGGGTTCCGGGACGGGTCGATCTGCAGGCGCCCAACGTGTAGCATTTCCATGGAATTCAGAGTTCAGAGTTCGGAGTTCAGAGTTCGGAGCTTGACGCGTCACTATAGAAGCGCGGGCCCGCCTTGCAACGCGCGGGCTGGCGTGACCGGGCTTGGAGGGCAAGGGCAGGGCTTCTTGGAGGGCAAGGGCAGGGCGGCCGTGTGCGGCCGCCCGAACCGCCGCCGCTGGCGCTGCGGGAACGGCAGCGCGCCGGCAGGATGCGGCTCAGCGGCGCTGACGCGCCTGGGGAGCTTCGCCCTCCAGTGCGTGGGTCGATGCCGAGGTTTGGAGGGCAAGGGCAGGGCGGCCGTGTGCGGCCGCCC
>CAILUI010000064.1 GCA_903837355.1 uncultured Victivallales bacterium | reverse complement strand
CCCAGCGGGCGGGTTCGCGGGCGGTTCGCTGGCCGGATGCAGGCCGACGATCAGCTCGCCAGCCTGGATCTCGACGGGGATGCGGCGGAGCAGGTTATCAAAGGCCAGTGCGAGCCGGGTCGCGGCCGGGCGGTCGGCGCTGGCGCGCAGCGACTCGCCCCAGCCGACCCGGCGCAGCCAGAAGGAGCCGCTACGGCGCTTCGCTTGTGCCAACAACCCGTGTACGCGCGGCGTCATCAGGCCTTGGTCTCCCCTTGCAGCGCTCGGGCGACGGCGGTGCCATCGGGCGGGCAGCCGGGCACGTGCGCGTGGGTGGCGAAGTGCCGGCTTAGGCACTGGCCCAGAACCAGCGCGTCCGCTGCCGGCTTGGATTGCGCGCCCAGGGCGATCTTGGCGATTTTGCGGTTGCGGCCCGTGGTGTAGAGTCCGTCCATCAGCGCTGCACGGCAGGCACTGCATGCCCCGTCGTCCTGGATGTCGAGGTCCGGGTAGTGGCGTTTCAGCGCGTCCTGAGGGAGTTCGAGTCGTTGCGGCACAAGTGCCTCGCCCACGAGGTCGAGCTTCTCGACCCGGTGTTCGCCCAGGCCTGCCGCCGCCGCCAGCTTCAGCAGTGGCACCTTGCCAGAGGGCAGCCCGATCAGCGCGCTGCCGACGGCGTCCGCCGCGACGCGGTCGCGACTGGCGATCAGCAGCCCCAGCGGCACCAGTCGGCCGCGGTTGTGGTCGCCCTCCATCGCCTCGAGCGCGTCGATCACATTGATCTGCGAAGGGAGCAGTCGGTTTAGCGCCACCACGGCCGGCAGCAGCCCGAGCTGGTGGAATGCCATCTTGTCGGCGGGGCGCAGGCAACCTTTGAGGTTCTTTACACACAGCGTCGTCAGGCAGCAGCTGTGGACCTTCAGAATCGGGATATTGATGAGCACGTCGCACTCCAGCGCGAGCTGCGCAATGCCGATCTCCGGGGGCAGGTCCGGGAGGTCGCGGAACAGGACGTGCTCGGCGTCGTCGAACAGCACAAACCGCACCCCAAGTCGGCCCAGGGCTGCCTGTACGCCCATGCTTGCCAGGTAGCTCTCGATCTTTTCGCGGCCTACAGGGACGGGGCCTTCGCCGACACTGATCTCGCCAGCGCCCTGTGCCTGCGCCCAGCGACACGCTGCCAGAACGACCGCGAGCTTGGTGGAGCCCTCGACCCCACAGGCGTTCCAATTGGGCTTGATGACGACGCGGTGGCCGGGTTTGATCACCCCCACGCAGTCGGCCCGCTCCAGCGCCAGGGCGAACGCCGCATCCAGGTCAGTGCCGACCTTCGTGATGGATACCCGTGACATGGCTAGCGAACCCCCTTCCACTGCCGGTAGAGCCGTGCCAGGTCGCCCAGGTCGTGCTGGCTGCGGAAGCCCAGCCGTGTGCGGGTTTTCTCGTGCGAGAAGAAGTACGGCATGGGCGGCAGCGCCATGCCGACCGATTCGAGCAGCGTCGGCACCCCCGGGTAGTAGCGCTCGATGATCGCCCCCGGCATCGACTTCAGCCCGGCCGCGTCTGCGGCCACGTAGGGGGTGCTGACGCCGACGATGAAACGCTGCCCCGCCGCCTCCGGCTTTTCCAGCGCCTGGCCGAACGCGGCACCCAGGTCGGCCGGGTTCATCAGCTTCTGGCCGGCGTTGAGATAACGCCCGAACAGGCCGGGAATGTCGGCCTGGGCCCAGTCGAGCGTGCCGTCGGCGGTGTAGCCCTTGACGTGGTGGTAGCCGCAGAAGCGGATGATGACGGTCTGTAGTCCGTGCATCCGGGCGTACCACTCCACCATCAACTCGCCGAGCCACTTGGTCTGGCCGTACATGCAGACCGGCTGGCATGGCACGGCCTCGTCGATCGGCAGGTACGGCTCCGTGAACCCGTGCCCGGAGGCCCACACCGTGCTGCAGTAGACGACGCGCCGTACGCCCTTATCGACCGCAGCCTGCAGCACATTGGCCGTGGCCTTCACGTTCAGGTCGATGGAGCGGTCCGCCTCGGGCCGGCACAGCAACGCGGCCATGTGCACGATCGCTTCCATGCCCTCGGCGGCGGCGGCGACCTCCGCATAGTTCGTCAGGTCGCCCTGTCGCGCTTTCATGGTTCCCGTATGTGGCCGGAGGTCGAACCCCGTGGCGTCGTAGCGCTTGGCAAGTTGCGGTAGGAGCGCGCTGCCTACTTCGCCTTCCGTTCCCGTCACCAGGATGCGTTTCATCAGAGAGTGGTCCTTGGGTATCTGCGGCGGTTCATTCGTTCCCTCCACCCAGCGCTCCGCATCACTTCCGGGTTCAAGATGCTGTGGCTGCCGGTTAGAGTCAAGCTCACTGCCCGCACGGGCGGGCTGTTTCAAGGTGACGACTCCGGTGCGACT
>CAILUI010000063.1 GCA_903837355.1 uncultured Victivallales bacterium | reverse complement strand
CATGAAGCCCGGGGTCATGCTGGTCAATGTCAGTCGGGGTGGATTGATTGACACCACCGCCTTAATACTACTGTGTCACTAAAAACATGATATACGGGGATCATGCCCAATGATCCCCGCCTCTCACGCCTGCACTCCTATCTCGAAGACCTGACCGGGTGTCTCGGTCACGCTGATCGCGATCAACCCATGCGCGATTATGTCGTCGGTCTGCTGATGCCCGGCGAACGTAAAAGCATGGAACCGATGGCGGCGCGGTTGTCTCCCAAGGCGGTCAGCGCTAAACATCAATCGCTGCATCACTTCATCAGCGAGAGCCCATGGGATGCGAACCGGCTGCTGAACAGCGTGCGCGAGGCGGTTCTGCCGGCGTTCAAGCGTCTGGGCGGCGTCCAGGCATGGGTGATCGACGACACGGGATTCCCCAAGAAAGGCAGTGAATCGGTCGGTGTCGCGCGGCAATACTGCGGCGTCCTGGGTAAGCAGGACAACTGCCAAGTGGCGGTCTCGATCTCGTTGGCGAATGTCCACGCCAGCCTACCGGCAGCCTGGCGGCTCTATCTGCCTGAGGCCTGGACCAAGGACTTGGAGCGTCGGAAAAAGGCGGGCGTTCCTGAGACGGTGGTGTTTCGCAAGAAGTGGGAGATCGCGTTGGATGAGATCGACCGTCTCCAGACATTGGGCGTACCATCGGCTCCGATTCTCGCCGACGCCGGCTATGGGGTGGCGACGGAATTTCGGGAAGCCCTGGCGCAGCGCGCACGGACCTACGCCGTCGGCATTCCCGGCGAAGTCACCGTCTGGACGGCCGACCGCTTGCCGTTGCCACCCAAGCCCTGGAGCGGTCGGGGACGACGACCAACAGCCCTGATGATTCCGCCTGGTGGTCCGGCCGCTGTTTCGGTTATCGCGCAGGAACTGCCCTCCACTGCATGGAGGACCATCACCTGGCGGCAGGGCAGCGCCAAACCCATGAGTTCCCGCTTTGCCGCGCTGCGGGTGCAGATCGCCCACCGACAAACGGGTTCTGATCTGCGCCCAGAAGAGTGGTTGGTTATCGAGTGGCCCAAATCCGAAACCGCCCCCACCAAATATCATCTGAGCAACCTACCCGCATCAGCGACCCTGAAAGAACTCGTCGCCACCATCCACCTGCGGTGGCGGATCGAGCGGGATTACCAGGAACTCAAGGACGAGATCGGCATCGATCACTTCGAGGGTCGAAGTTGGCGAGGATTCCATCACCACGCGGCGTTATGTATCGCCGCCTATGGATTCATCGCCGCCGAACGTGCGCGGCTTTTTCCCCCTACCTGCATCACCTTCATCCCACTCCCGAAGGAAAAACCGCCCAAGCCGCGCGGTTCGCCGCGGTGATACCTACCGGTGCTCTCCGTACTCCATCAGAACCATCAGGCACCTCATCGTCCGCACCCTCATGTGTCAGGCCGGCATGGGCAACTGGAGTCACTTGCTTATATGACACAGTAGTATTAATCGGTGCCCT
>CAILUI010000062.1 GCA_903837355.1 uncultured Victivallales bacterium | reverse complement strand
TAGAAATGCGCTTTTTGAGGCTATTTCATGCGTCAATCCCATAATGTTTATTTAGGGCATAGCATCGCAGCGTCACAAATCCTTGATACAGAATGCCTGAGGGAATACGGTCCTTCATAACCCGGAAAGTCGCGCTAGCGCTTGGAGTTGGTGGACTATGGGCGTATATTCCCATAGATGCTTTAGGGGACCAGCCGACGGCTCTGCTTTCGCGGAGCAGTTCGCCGGATGGTGTTCCTAAGGTCACGCGGAGTTCGCCATCAGGAGGCTGGACCGAGATGATGATACCATACTGCTCGCGGGTAGCGCGCATCGCCTTGGCGGGTTCCATGGCCTTGGCTGTCCATGCGGCTGACTTCACGGTTGGCAGCGTCAGCGGGGACGCCCAGGCAAAGCGGCCTGGCCTGAGTTACGCTGCCGTCAAGACCGGCGATGCCTTCGGCAGCGGAACCGTGGTGCGGACCGGCGCCGATGGCCGTATCGCCGCGCAGTTCGATGCCCGAAACGGCTTTGTAGCCTTGCCGGAGACCACGGTTCGCGTCGACGGCGGCGCGGCCTCGATCCAAGCGGGTGTCCGCCTGGTGCTGGACAGCGGTCGCGTCGAGTCCGCGCTGACGGCATGGCCCGCGGGGGTAGCCTACGAGATCGACAGCGCGGTGGGTACGTTCACGGCCCGCGGGACGGCCTTCGCCACCGGCTATCGGTTGGGGCCCCTCGGCGAGTTCATCGGTGATGCCCCAGTCGCGGCCGGAGAGGTCGAGTTTGCGGCACCGGAGTGCAGTGTCCCCTACGTGACGGCCAACGGCGCGCTGAATGTGACGCGCACGGTCGGGTTGGAGAGCGTGCTGATCGAGATCACGGCCGGCGGGAACCCGCTCACCGTGGTGGTCGGCGACCGGCACCGCATCAGCGTGGCGGCCGGTTCGACCGTTCGTATCGGCGTGGCGCTGCGACACAAGAAGCGCTTTGCCGCGATCTGGGTTCAGAGCGGCACGGCGGTCGTGGGCGACCGGAGCGTAACCCCCGGCGACAAGGCGCTGTTCATTGATGGGAACAACGTCCTCCCCAACGGCGGTGGTATCGCTTTCATGGAGGCGGTTCGGGTGGAGTCCAGTGCTCACGCACAGTCGCTGCTGCCGGGACTGACGCCTGAGCGGCTGGCTGAGTTGCGGGCGACGCAGCGCAGCGGCGCCCGGGCGGTCATTGACAGTGCGGTAGGCGCCGGCGTACTGCCCATGTATCAGCCTCCCTTCGTGCCGGAACGCCCCATCAGTATGGACTTGAGCCCCAGCGGGACCCCGTAAGTTCGGCGGGCGAGTCACGTCGCGCCACGCCTGCGCGCTGCCACCCCGCGACCGGGTGGCGGCAGTCGCGTTACCGCCATGCCTGACCAACACCTCAAACTGGACGGGCGTCTGACCATCCTGCTGGTCGAGGATAATCCGCTCGACGCGGAACTCTTCAGCGAGTTCCTGGCGGATACCGGTGCGCGCGACTTTGACCTCATCCATGTTCCGCGCCTCAGCCTGGCGCTGGAGCGTCTGGGACGTGACGACGTTGACATCGTCTTCCTAGACTTCATCCTGCCCGACAGCGACGGCCTGAGTGGCTTGGCCAAGTTGCGGCGTTGTGCCCCCAAAGTGCCCGTCATTATGCTGACCGGGCTCGACGACGACGGGGTGGGGATCGAGGCCGTCGCGACGGGCGCGCAAGACTATCTGGTCAAAGGGCAGATTGCCGAGCGCACGATCTGGCGCATTCTGCGTTACGCGATCGTACGTAAGCGTATCGAGGAACAGACCCGTGAGCGGCAGTTACTCGAAGCGCGAGTGCAGAAAGCGCAGCGGGCAGAGAGTCTGGAAATCCTGGCCGGGGGAATCGCTCACGAGTTCAATAACCTGCTGACCGGCATCCTGGGAAATGTCTCGATGGCCCTGGCGGAGTTGCCCGGCGAGCCGGCGGTTCGGGCGATGCTGGAGGATGTTCAGGCCGCGGCGCAGCGTGCCAGCAAGGTAACGGCGCAAATGCTGGCCTATTCCGGGCATGGCACGTTCGCCAAGACGGATATGGACTTGTCTCGGCTCGTGACGGACCTCATGCCGTTACTGGAGCCCGCGCTGCGCGATCGCGGCCAGTTGGTGGTGCAGGGATCGCTCCGCCCGTTGCCGATTCACGGTGCGCCCCAGGAACTGCGCCAGGCCATCGTCAGCCTGATCACCAACGCGGTTGAGTCGTTGGGCGATTCTGAGCAGGTGGTCCGGGTCGTCGCTGCCGCGGTCCGGCTGGCGGAGTCCACGGTCTTCGACCAAGGCTCCTTGCGCATCCAACTGCCGGCGGGCGCCTACGCCACGGTGACGGTGTCGGATACCGGTTGCGGTATCTCGGCACCGAACCTGCCGCGCATTTTCGATCCGTTTTTCACCACCAAGTTTGCCGGCCGGGGGCTTGGCCTGGCCAGCGTCCTCGGGATCGTGCGCAGTCACGGTGGGGCGGTGAAGATCACCAGCGAGGAGAACCGCGGCACGACAGTGCAGGTGCTGATCCCGGCCAACGAGGTCGCCGAGCCTCCAACCGATGCGGTTGCCGCGGAGGCGCAGTCGTGGCATTGGGAAGGTCTGGCTCTGGTCATTGACGAAGAGCCGCTGATCGTTTCGCTGACGCGCAAGATCCTAAGTCGGCACGGGATGGAGGTGGTGGCGACCGATGACTGGCGTGCTGGACTCGAGATCGTGCGGGAGCGCAGCGCTACTCTGAAACTGATCATGCTGGACTGCGGGCGACTGCCGGCCAATGCGACCGCGGCGCTGGAGAGACTGCGCGCACAGGTTCCCGATGTGCCCCTGCTGCTCTGGGGCGGGCACTCAGAGGACGCTGCAGAGCAGCGGTTTCGCGCCTTGCCGCGCTGTGCGTTCCTGCACAAGCCATTCCCGCCCAGTTCCCTGCTTAGCACGATGCACGAGCTGATGCGCTAGCCCCGCCGGCCTGCCGGCGGCGGCAGCGCCGCGCCTCAGTCCGCGCGCCGGCCGAAGATCGCCGCGCCGATGCGGACGAGCGTGGCCCCCTCCTGGATGGCGATGCGGAAGTCGCGACTCATCCCCATCGACAGTTCTGGCAGGGCCACGCCGCTGTCGTCCTGCAGGCGGTCCCGGAGGCGTCGAAGCCCCCCGAAGATCTGCTGCTGTTCGGGTGCGGATGCTGCGAACGGCGCCATGGTCATCAGCCCGCGGCAGGAAAGGTGTTCGCAGCGCAGCGCGGCGCGCAGTAGGTCCGAGGCCTGTGCCGGGCTGACCCCCGACTTGCTCGGTTCGCCGCTGATGTTGATCTGTAGGAGGATCGTCGGCCGGCGGGGCGCTGTCGCTGCCAGCCGCTCAAGGCGGTCCAAGAGCTCAGCGGAATCCACCGCGTGCAGGCAGGCGGCGGTGGCGATCGCCGCGCGGGCCTTGTTGCCCTGCAGATGGCCGATCAGGTGCCAGGCGCAGGCGGCGGGGAGTGCCCCGGCTTTGCGCACCAGTTCCTGCACCTGGTTCTCGCCGAAATCGCCGTGTCCAGCCGCCCAGGCTTGGCGGACAGCATCGGGACCAACCGTCTTGGTGACCGCCACCAGCCGCACCGTCCGCGGATCCCGCTCCGCTGCCTCCGCCGCGGCCGCGATCTGCTGGCGCACGGCCGCCAGATTGCCGACGATATCCACGCTCGACATAGGACTGCCTCTCGGCGCTGATGGGGGCCTGCCCACGATCTCTGCCGCCACGGCTGTGCCTGCCGGCCGTTTCAGGGCACGAGCCCGCTGTGGCTGCGCATCGACACCGAACCAGGGCACGGTCTTCGCGCCGGCCGGTCAGGGCCGAGTAGTCACCCGCGCCGGTTGGCACTAGATTACCTGCCCTGTGTGCCAACATGCCTGCGGCATCTGGACGTTATACTATAGTCGGTTCCTCGGCAGGTGCAGACCCGGAGGCAGTGGGTGAACGCGAGTCCAGAATCAGCTCGGTTGGCAGGGGCCGCGCCTGGCGATGCGGCGCCGCAGAGACTCCCTACGGCGGGTAGCCAGCCGCAGGCTCCGCAGTGGACGGAGCGGACGGGCCGGCATCGGCTGACCCATGCCGCACGGGGGGCGACGGCGCTGGAGCGGCGGCGCGAGCAGACGCTCGCCGAGTGGTACGGCCCCGCCCTGGCTCCCGCCGAGATCGCCGCCCATCGTGCCGGACCACGGCCATTGGCTGACCTTCTGGACGAGGCCCTGCGCGGCATCCGTAGTGGGGACGCCTCCGTCCTGGAGCGCGTGTGCAGTCTCTGGCCAGCTCTGGCCGGAGACGATGTTGCGAGGCGAGCGCTGCCAGTCGCGCTTCGCGAGCACGTTCTGACGGTCGAGGTGGCCAACGCAACCTGGCGTTACGTGCTCGAGCGCGAGCACCAGGTGCGCCTGCGTTGCCGCCTGCGCGAAGCCACCGCCGGCGCCGTTGCCGAGATCCGCTTTGTACCGCCCGGACGCGCGCTCGGTCCAGGCGCTCAGTAACCGCCGCACCCGTGCCGTCGGGCGCTGGGGGAGCGAGTCCAGAGTTGGAGTCCATGACATGATGGATGCCGGATGGAAGAAACGGGGTTGCCGCATCATTCTTGGCGGCCTGCTGGCTGTCCTTGCGGCAGGCCTCTGTCGTGCCGCGGACGATCAGGACCTTCTGACCCGGCCGATCAAGGTTCAGCGGCCGACAGCGCTGGAAAGGTACATCAGCGTCCAAGTGGTCAAGACCATCTCGTCGAGCCACTACGCCAGGCATCAGGTCGATGGGGACTACTCCGTTCAGTGGTTCAACGAGTACTTCAGCCTACTCGACCCGAGTCGGATGTTCTTCCTGAAGTCCGACCTCGATGACTTCCGCAGCTACGAGAAGAATCTCGGCGACCTGGTTCGGCGCGGCGGCACGATCGACTTCGCCTTCGAACTCTATGAGCGCTATCTCCAGCGTGCGCAGGAATGGACGGCGTACGCCGTTGCGCGCTTGGCGCAGCCCATTGACCTGACCGGCGATGAAACGATCCAGATCGACCGCCGTGAAGCCCCCTGGGCGGCGTCGCGCGCCGAGTTGGAGGACCTGTGGCGCCGCCAACTCGCCAATCGGCTGTTGACGGAGCAGTTGGCCGACGAGACGGGCAGCACCGATACGGAGACTGACGATCCCGACACCGGTACGGTCATGCCGCCCGTCCCCGAGCGGCCGGCGGGCGCTGCCGAGGTGCCCGCCGTCGCCAGGCCGCGCAAGCCGCCGGTCGAGAGAGTCGAGGAGTCGTACCGTCGGTTCCTGAAGCGTAAGATGGAAGCTGAGACGCTCGAGATCACAGAACTGTATCTCAACGCGCTCACGCGTATCTACGATCCGCATTCCTCCTACATGGCCCCAGACTCGGAAGAGGACTTCGATATCTCCATGCGGCTCTCGCTGCAGGGGATCGGCGCCGTGCTGACGACCAAGGACTCCTACGTCGAGGTCCTCGAGATCGTAGCCGGTGGACCGGCGTCACGTGACGGCCGCCTCAAGGCCGGTGACCGCATTGTCGCGGTAGCGCAGGGCGAGGACCCGCAGAATCCCGTCGATGTGGTGGATATGCCGCTGCGCAAGGTCGTGCGGATGATCCGCGGCGCCAAGGGCACCAAGGTGCTGCTTACCGTCATGGTTGCCGGCAACAGCACGCCGACCATCGTCGATATTTTGCGGGATAAGGTCGAACTGAAGGAGCAGGAGGCCAAGTGTGAGATCCGCCAGGCCGTCCTACCGAACGCTGCCGCCGGCCAAACCGGCCGTGTCGCGGTGCTCACCCTGCCGAGTTTCTACTTGGATTTCGAGGGGCGTCGCGACGGCACTGACAACTACGCCAGTTGCACGCGCGACGTCCAGCGACTCATTGAGAACGCGACCAAGGAGCCCCTCGACGGCATTGTCCTTGATCTTCGTGGCAATGGGGGTGGGGCTCTCGATGAAGCGGTTCGGCTGGCCGGTTTCTTCTTTGACCGCGGGCCGGTCGTGCAGGTACGCGATCAGCGCGGTACGGTCAAGAAGCGCGAGGACACGGAAGCCGGGTCTCTCTACGCTGGCCCGCTTATCGTCCTGGTGGACAAGCTGAGTGCCTCGGCCTCAGAGATCGTCGCGGCTGCTTTGCAGGACCACGGGCGAGCTGTGATCGTGGGCGAGTCATCAACCCACGGTAAGGGCACCGTGCAGACGGTGTATGGCCTTGACCGCCAACTGAGTCAGAACGACCTCTTCAAGGACCAGCGCGGCGGTTCGGTGAAGTTCACCATCCAGAAGTTCTATCGCGTGAACGGCGGTTCGACGCAGGTTAAGGGCGTGGTGTCTGACCTACGCGTGCCCTCCTTCACCGACTACATGGAGTTGGGCGAAGCGGCGCTGCCGCATGTCTTGGCCTGGGACAGCATTGAGCCCCTGGAGACGTCGCGGGATGGGGATGTGGCCCCGTGGATCCCGGAGTTGAAGCAGCGCTTTGCGGCACGCCTGCAGGCCAGCGCTGAACTCGCCTCTCTACGGGCGGACATCGCGCGCTATGCGGAGCGCCGTAAGCTGAAGGAACTGCCCCTGAACCTGGAGGCGCGGCGCGCCTTCCAGAAGGAGGAGGAGCAGTGGGCCAAGACGATGCGCGAGCAGTCCCGCAAGCGCAAGGCGGCGGCTGCGTCCGGCAAGCCGGACAGCACTCCGGCGCCTGACCTTGTGCTTGACGAGACGGTGCGTGTCATGGCGGACATGATCGCGCTGCAGCGCGGTCTCCTGGCCGTGCCGGTTACGGCCGCCGCGCCGCCCGCGCAACCTCCGGCTGGAGCGGTCGTGGTGCCGCAGAACGCCGGCAAGGAGTGAGGTTGCGGAGAGATCGTTGCGGAGAGATCGGGTTCAGGCGGCGCGAGGAGGGTGAGTGGAGACGGGGAGCGTCTGGACGACGGTGTAGCATGCACGGCAACCAATGGACAGGAGTGCCATGTCGAAAAAGACGCCAGCCGAGAAACTGCAGCCCCCCCCGCCCGCCGCCCCGGACGCTTCGGTGCCGGCGGCCGCTGGAGCCGCGCCGACTGGAGGACCAGCGGAGGGAGCGGCCACAGACTCGGCCGCCGCCGAGTCTGCGTGTGACTACCGGGCTCTGTACGAACAAGCCAACGATCGCTGCCTGCGAACGCGGGCTGACTTCGATAACTACCGCAAGCGTATGCAGCGTGAGGTCGTCGATAGTCGATTCCAGGCGACCACGCAGACGGTGGCCGAGTTCCTGCGCCTGCATGATCAACTGAAATTGGCGCTCGAACACGCGCACGCCGCCGCGGACTCCTCGAGTATTCGGCAGGGGCTGGAGTTGATCCGCGCGGAGTTTGACCGGATCCTTGGCGCGCTGGGGGTGACGCGCATGGTGACTGCTGGTGCGGCCTTCGACCCCGCCCAGCATGAGGCCATAGCGCAGGAGTCTTCGGCGCTGGTTCCAGCGGGAACGGTCCTGCGTGAGTGGAAGGCTGGCTTCACGCTGGGAGGGCGGCTGCTGCGGCCGGCTACGGTCACGGTGAGTTCGGGTCCGGCGGAGGCTGCGGGTACTCGACCTGTTGCCGCCGACGGCACCGGGAATACTAAGCAGTGAGAGGCGTCGGCGGCGCCCAACGCCCGCCGGCGAGACTGACGACACATGGCGAAAGACTTCTACGAGTTACTAGGTGTGGATCGGTCGGCCTCTGCGGAGGACATCAAGAAGGCCTACCGTAAGCAGGCCCTGAAACACCATCCTGACCGCAATCCCGGTGACCAGGAAGCAGAGGGGAAGTTCAAGGAGATCTGCGGCGCTTACGAGGTATTGAGTGACGAACGGAAGCGTCGTCAGTACGATCAATACGGGCATGATGCGTTCACCCGGACCCGTTCCACGGGGCCGACCGGTGATCCGTTTGACATCTTCTCGCAGGTTTTCGGGAGCAACGCCTTCGACTCTTTCTTCGGCGGTGGCGGCCGGGCTCGGCAGGGGCCGGAGCAGGGCGCTAGTTTGCGCTACGATCTGCAGCTCGAGTTCGAGGAGGCCGTGTTCGGGGTCGAGCGGGACATCACCATTCCGCGGGCAGAGAGCTGCGACCGCTGCCAGGGTTCCGGTTGCGAGCCGGGCAGCTCGCGGCGGACGTGCTCTCACTGCCGGGGTGCCGGCCAGGTCACCATGGCCCAGGGGTTCTTCAGTATCAGCCAGCCCTGCCCGCACTGTCGTGGACAGGGCGAGACGATCGATAGTCCCTGTCACGACTGCAAGGGCGGTGGGCGCGTGCAGCGTCGTAAGCGTATTGTTGTTTCCATCCCGCCGGGCGTCGACACGGGTATGCGCGTGCGTGTGGGGGGGGAGGGCGAAGCGGGGACCCGCGGGGGGCCGCCGGGAGACCTGATCGTCGTCATCCATGTGCGCGAACACGAGATCTTCAAGCGCGAAGCGGATGATCTGTACTGCGAGGTCCCGGTGCCTTTCCACATCGCTGCGCTGGGCGGCAAGGTACGGGTGCCTACCATCAGCGGTCCGGCCGACCTGACCGTTCCAGCCGGTACGCAGAGCGGCAAGGTGTTCCGCCTCCGCGACAAAGGAGTCCCTTCGGCCCGCGGCCACGGGCGCGGTGACCAGCACGTCAGTATTGCCGTCGAAGTGCCGACCAACCTCAGCGCCGCCCAGAAGCAGAAGCTGCGCGAATTCGCCGAGGTCTGTGACGACGGTGTGTTTCCGCTACTGCATCGCTTCCTCGAGCGTACTCGGAAGTTCTTTGAGTGAGAGTCCCGCCGCTCCATTCACGTCGGAGGTCCGCCGTGCTGGCGCTGACCTGTGCGTGTCTGTGCGCTCTGGCCAGCGCTGTGCAGGCGCAGGGAGGGGCGGAGAGGTCTCCCCAAATACCCGGCGAGGAGCAGACGGGTGACGCCGCCGCGCTGGCTGCCGTGCCCGGGCACGAGAGTGAGGCGGAAACGATCCAGAAGTGCCTGGCCGACGTCCGCCGCGACGACGTGGGTCGGCGCCGGCGCGCGGTGATGATTCTGGGTAAGTACCGGGCGTTACCTGCCGTCGACGCAGTGATCGCCTGTCTGCGCGATCCGGATGCTGAGGTCCGGCGGTCGGCGGCCGTTGCCGTCTCGGAGTGGGATGTGGTGCCGCAGGCGGCGCAGGCCGCGGTCGTGACTCTGCTGGGCGACGAGAGCGTTCAGGTGCGGCGTGTCGCCTCCTCCATGCTACCGGAGATTCTGGGCGGGCGCTTTGGGCTGGGTGACGCCGTGATTCTGGTCGACCGTGAGGCGCTCGAGGCGTCCGTGCCGCGCGCGCAGGTTACCGAGGTCGGAGAGGCCCTCAACCGTGCTCTCGGCGATGCCGATGCGACGGTCCGCCGTAACGTCTTGACGGCGGCGCAGTTTCTGCCGGGTGTATTGCGGCAGGAGACGCTGGAGCCTGCACTGCATGACCCCGACCGTGAGGTTCGTCTGCTCGCCGTGCAGGGTTTTGCACACGTGCGCGGCAACGAGGCCGCGCGGGGAGCGCTTCTGGCCGCGGTCGCGGCGGATGCGGACAGCGTGGTTCGGCGCGAAGTGGCAGGCGCACTGGGACGTTTGGGGGACGCAGGGTTTGCCGGTTTGGAGCGTCTGGCTGAGGACGCCGACCCGGGTGTGCGCAGCCGTGCTGTCCGCGAGCTTGTGCAACTGCAGCATCCGCGCGGTTTGGAGCTGCTGGAACGCAACGTTGTGGACGAGGCCATTCCGGCGGACGAGCGGCGTGGGTTACTGGTCTACGTGGGGTTTTACGGTGAGGCGGCGCGGCCTGTCCTGACCCGGCTCGCTACCGACCGTTCTGCCGTGCTACGCGCTGAGGCCATTCGCGGCTTGTCGCGACTGCCGGGTGCGGCGGGGGGCGGCCCCAGGTTCCTGGTTCCCTGTCTGGACGACGAGTCTATCGACGTGCGGCGGACGGCAGCGCAGGGGTTGGCGCAGTGGCTTGCATCGCCGCGAGCGGCCGCCGATCAACCGGGATGGCCGACCGCTGAGGACCTGAACACGCTCCAGGCCAGCCCGTTCGCCGATGTCCGCCTGCTGGCGGTGCGGCTGACATCGCGGTTAGCCCCAGAGGTCCGCCTCCAGGTACTCACCGACGCCTGTCTCGACGACGATACTCCGGTGCGCTGCGAGGCCATCCAGCAGATCGCGCAGTTGGGGAGCTCGGCGGCGTTGGAGCTGGTGGCGCGGTCGCTGGAGGATCCCGACGCCGAGGTGGTGCTGGCGGCCGTCAGGGCCCTGGCCATGCGGCCCTCCGCCCAGAGTCGGCAAGTGCTGAAGACGTTCCACGACCGCTGTGCCGATCCTGCCGTTAAGATGCTGCTTGCTAACGTGTTGGCTGAGATGAGCGATGGCGGTACTGTGCGCGATCGCGCCCTGCGTCCAGCGGCTACACGCGGCGTCCCGCGTGAGCGCGTCTCCCCGCCACGGGCGCGTCCCGGTCCGCCCCCGGTGCGTACCGTTCCGCCGATCCCCTCCGCCCCGTGACGGCCCGCGTTACTGCTGGGCTGCCGACGGAACGGGAGACGATGCGGGCGCGGTCGGCCCCTTCAGCCATTCGACCTCCAGCGCCGCCTCGGCCTGGAGGTCCAGAGCGGCAGTGCCTACCGTGTACGTGCTACGGCCGTACCAACGCAGCGTATCTACCAGCAGGGCCAGTTCCCCGCTGATCAGGCGTAGAGTCAGGACCACGGTTCCCGCGCCCTCGGGTTGCGCCAGGTCCTCGAGGCGGAACACGAGCCGTTGCCGCCCGCTGTCCTGCTCGACGGACATCGCGGACGTATCATAGGAGCGACCTCCGACTTCGACGCGGGCCTCGAAGCGGGTTCCCGGCTGCAGGAGTACTGGGACGCGCAGGGTCGGTGGCGTCTGGGCGAGCGGGAGTGCCGACACCGCGAAGCGCTTGCGCAGAACCAGTCCCTCCGGGGTGATCGGCAGCGCCACCATCCCGCCCAGCGCGAGGGGACCGTGGTCGTAGAGCCGCGTGCGCCGGTGAGTCGCTACCAGCGTACCGCGCGGCCGCAGCAGACGGGCCATCTGCGCTTCGAGCGTGCGCTGGTAGAACGCAAAGCCGTCCAGTACGACGAAAGTGGACAACGCCCCCGCAAGCAGCGTCAACAACCAACGGCGCCGCAGGTTCCGACGCGGCCGGCGGTGCGCGGCGAGTTGCTGCCAGGCGTGCGCAAGACCCGCTCCCGCGAAGACGCAGATCAGCGGTACTGCCGATAACCGGAAGCGCGCCAGTACGTAGAAGAGCAGTGTCGCCGCGCAGTGGGCTGCGACGCCGTAGTAGAGGAACAATCGGCGTGGCGACTGCCAACGGAACACGGTCAGCAGCCCGAAAACCCCGAGAGTCCCGACCACGGCGAAGCGCAGCAACCAGGGTGACTGCAGCAGCGAACTGTAGCGGCCTTCGCGGTCGATACTGATGTTGTTCGGAATCTCCACGTAGTGCCAGTAGAGCAGGAACATCCGCGCCTTGAGCTCGACGAACTGCAGCGGCGCACGGCGGATCCAGGCCAGTACTTGGCGAGACACGGGCACCCGGGCTGGCCCGGGCTGATTGGCCAGGTCCATCCAGTCCTGGTAGGAGACCGGGTACTCAAGTCCGCCAGGGGGTGACTCGGGAGAGTTCCCCAGCGCCAGGACGGCGTCCTGGGCACTGGAGGGACCGCTCCAGCGCCCGAAATGGTGCAGGTTACGTACCGCGAAGGGCAGTTGTGGAGTGTAGGCCAAGGCGGCGTACAGGCAGGCCGCTGCCAGGGCTCGCCCCGGCCTCGCGCGGAGGCGCCAGACCACCAGAGCGAGTACGCCGGGGACGAGCAGGATGGCATTGCCGCGGGTCAGAATCGCCGCGCTGGTGACCAGGCCCGCCGCGACTACACGAAGCATCGATCGAGAGTCCCAGAAACGGATGACGAGGTAGACGAGCAGACCCAACCAGAAGGTCTGTAACACCTCGAGCAGGAGAAACGGGACGTAGAAGGTCTGGAATCTGGACAGTGCCAGCAGGCCTGCCGCGATGAGTCCGGCGCGCCGTCCGAAGACTCGCGCAGCGGCAAGTCCGGTGAGCCATACCGCGGCACTGCTGAGGGCCACTTGAACCAACGCGGCGCCCCAGGCGCCCGTCCCCAGTACAGCGTAGACCAAAGGCAGGAAGACCGCATAGTAGAAGGGTTGGTAGTAGAAATGGGAGGGGAATTCGCCCCGAGCGATCTCCATGGCGAGTCGGCGGTAGGTGGCCATGTCGGTCACCACGGCGGGTTCCGCAACGAACGGCTGCGGACAGAGTTGGAGGCAGGCCGCGAGCCGTAGCGCCAACCCCAGAAGCGTCAGGCTCAACAGGGCAAGCAGAAAGGCGCGCGTCGTCAGGTGTCGGCGGCTCGCCGTCGGTTTCTTCATGGGTCGGAGCGAATGGGTATGAGGGGTGATGGTGACGACCAATTCATCGTTGTAGAACTGTGATGCCAAAGTCGCACCAGAGCAAGGGCTGGGCAGCATTCCGTGTGTTGATGGTTTCGGAGGCCTAGAGCCATGGGGTCGACATCAAGCCTGCGCTTGCTGCTGCATATCTGCTGTGCACCCTGCGGCAGTGCAGCGCTGGAGAGGTTGCAGCGACAGGGTACGGTCACGCTCTTCTTCTCCAATGGTAACATCTTTCCTCCGGCCGAGTACGAGAAGCGACTCGCCGAGGCCCGGCGGCTGGCGTGTGCCTGCGCCTGCGACTTGGTGGAGGACGTCTACGACCACCCCGCCTGGCGGCAGTGGGTCGCTGGCCTGGAGAGTGAACCGGAGCATGGCGCTCGCTGTCGGCGCTGTTTCGAGTTCAGCCTTGGTCGTGCGGCGCGCTACGCGCAAACGCAGGGATTCGATGGTATGACGACAAGTCTGAGTATCAGTCCGCACAAGAGCACCGCGCTTCTGTTTGCGGTAGGCCGGGTGGCTACGGACCACTTCCTGGACATCGACTTCAAAGAGGAGGACGGTTTCCGCCGCAGTCTCGAGTTGAGCCGCCGCCAGGGGCTGTATCGGCAGGACTACTGCGGCTGCGAGTTCAGCCTCGCCGAGCGTGATCGCCGGAGGCATTCGCGGGCAGGAGCGTGATTTGTGCGACTCGTCGACGTATAGTACACTGATACCGCAGCCCCTGATGTCGAATGGGCAGGGCCGCGGCGTGTACGGCGGTCAGGTGAGGTATGGCTCGATGGCTCGTACGGCGTCAGTGACACGGGAGACGCGGGAGACGCAGATCCGCCTTGAGTTGGTTCTCGAGGGTGGCGAGGTCAGCGTCCATACCGGTCTGCCGTTCATGGACCACATGCTGGAGGCGTGGGCGCGGCATGGTCATTTCGGCCTCGCCGTGGTGGCGCAGGGGGATCTGAACGTCGATGCCCACCACACGATTGAGGACCTTGGCCTGGTACTGGGACGAGCCCTGAGAGAGGCCTTGGGGGACAAACAGTCCATTCGCCGCTTTGGCGCAGCCTACGTGCCGATGGACGAATCCCTGGCGCGGGCGGTCGTGGATCTGAGCGGCCGGCCCCACCTTGCCTACCGCGTCACGCCACCCAGCCCCGTCTGTGGCGGTTTTGACACGCGTCTGTTCCACGAGTTCTTTCAGGCGCTGGCCAATGCAGGTGCGCTAACGCTGCATCTCGATCTGCTGGCTGGAGCCGAGGTCCACCACGCCTTCGAAGCCCTGTTCAAAGCGCTGGGGAAGGCACTGGGCCAGGCTGCCGCCCTCGATCCGGGCTCAATGGGCATCCCCTCCACGAAGGGCGTGCTCGAATGAGCCACCGCCGCGTTTGTGGCGTGCAACCGGGGCGTCTGCCGCCAGCGGTGCCGTTACTTCCCTGCAGTGTTTGTCTGTGAAGGATGGATTCGATGTCGGAACACGATCTTAACACCCTCCGGCACAGTGCCGCCCACGTGATGGCTGCGGCCGTGCAGAGCCTCTACCCAGACGCCAAGTTCGACATTGGCCCGGCGACGGCCGACGGCTTCTACTACGATTTTGACATGCCGCATCGGCTGGTCCCAGAGGATCTCAAAGCGATCGAGAAGGAGATGAAGAAGCTGAGCGGCCGGCGTCTGGCCTTCGAACGCCTGGAATGGTCGCGTTCAGAAGCGCAGCAGTTCTTCAGCGACCGCAGTCAGGGCTACAAGCTGGAGCGACTCGCGGATATCCCTGAAGGCGAGACCATATCCGTCTACCGCTGCGGCGAGTTCACCGACCTCTGCCGCGGCCCGCACGTCGAGCACGCCGGGCAGATCGGCGCCGTGAAACTCATGAGCCTGGCGGGCTCCTATTTCCGTGGTGACGAGAAGAACCGTATGCTGCAGCGCATCTATGGAACTGCGTTTGCCAGCCGCGAAGCGCTTGACTCCTACCTGCAGGGGATCGAGGAAGCGCGGCGGCGGGATCACCGCAAGATCGGTGCCGAACTAGAGCTGTTCAGCACGCACGAAGACGTCGGCCCTGGGCTGATCTGCTGGCATCCGCAGGGGGCGCGAGTTCGGCATGTTATCGAGAGCTTCTGGAAGCAGGCGCACTACGAGAACGGTTACGAGTTGCTCTACACCCCCCACATCGGTAAGGGGGGACTCTGGCAGACCAGCGGCCACCTCGATTTCTACCGTGACTCGATGTACTCCCCGATGCAGATCGACGAGTGCGACTACTACGTCAAACCCATGAACTGCCCGTTCCACATCCAGATCTACCAGACCCGGCCACGGTCCTACCGTGAGTTGCCGTTGCGCTGGGCCGAACTGGGTACGGTATACCGCTACGAGAAAGCCGGCGTGCTGCACGGCCTGCTGCGGGTCCGTGGCTTCACCCAGGATGACGCCCACATCATCTGCACTCCCGAGCAGATCGAGGCGGAGATCGCCGAGGTACTGCGTTTCAGTCTGTCGATGTGGGACGCCTTTGGGTTCAAAGACGTGAAGGCCTATCTGGCGACCCGCCCGGCCAAAGCCGTCGGCGAGCCGGCGCGCTGGGAGCAGGCTCTGAAATCCCTGGAGAAGGCGGTCGCGCAGTGCGGCTTGACCTGCCAGGTGGACGAGGGTGGTGGAGCTTTCTACGGGCCCAAGATCGATCTGAAGATCAAGGACGCCATCGGCCGCGAATGGCAGACCACCACGATCCAGTTTGATTTCAACCTACCCGAGCGTTTTGACATGACCTACGTCGGCGCGGACGGGCAGCGTCACCGTCCGTACATGGTCCATCGCGCCTTGCTCGGCAGCCTGGAGCGTTTCTTCGGCGTACTGGTGGAGCACTACGCGGGGGCGTTCCCGACCTGGCTGGCGCCAGAGCAGGCCCGCGTGTTACCCATCAGTGAACCCCACACGGTCTACGCTCAGGAGGTGGCCGCCGCGCTGCGCCAGGCGGGCGTCCGTGTTCAGGTGGACGCCGAGGCGGATACGATTGGTGCGAAGATCCGCCGCGCCCGGCAACAGCGGCTTCCCTACATGCTGGTGGTCGGCGAGCGCGAGGCGAGTGAGCACACTGTGGCGGTTCGCAGTCGGACTGGCGGCGAGGAAGGTGCCTGCAGTGTCGAAGCCTTTGTAAACCGGATCAAGGACGAAATCGCGGGTCGCAGGTGACACCCTGCCGCCCTGGCTGTAGATTCATGCGTCGCACTCCCGGCATCCGAGCCATGACCTGGTCGTAGGTCGGCGTGCAGACGAGGGTGGGGTGGCGTTCCATGCGACACCCCGAGTCTGAATACAGAATAGGAGGATTCCACCATCGCACGGCAACTCAAAGCCAACGACAGGTTCTTCCGGGGTCGGACCGTACGGGTCATCTCCTCGGACAACCAGCAACTCGGCCTCATGCACTTCGATGAGGCGCTGCGGAAGGCTGAAGCTCTCAGCATGGACCTGGTGGAGGTGGCGGGAACCGCAGACCCTCCGGTGTGCCGCATCATGGACTACGGCAAGCACGTCTATCAAGCGAGCAAGCGGCAGCGCGATGCGCGCAAGAACCAGCACATCATCCGCATCAAAGAGGTCAAGTTCCACCCCAACATCAATCAGCATGACTACGAGACGAAACGTAACCATGTGGTTGCCTTCCTGGGAAAGGGAGATAAAGTAAAGGTCTCGATGTTTTTCCGTGGGCGCGAGGCTGCCCACTCTGAGTTGGGTATGCAGTTGATGCAACGGCTTGTAGCGGACACGCAAGATGTTGCAGCGGTGGATGCTCCGCCGCGAAACAGCGGGCGCTTGTTGTCGATGATGCTCTCCGCGAAGTCGAAGAAGTGAGAGATCTCAGTAGGGCGTCCGGCGCCGGTGGGTGGGTGCCATGGCTGCCGCTGGCGTGAGTGCTGCGGTAGCGTGAGTTTCTTTTTTTCGCGTTCTCGGACGAACCGAGTGCGTGTCAGGGCAACAGCGAACGGTACGAGCCAGTACATACAGACGGGACGGACCCCATGCCGAAGATGAAGACCAGGAAGGCCGCGGCCAAGCGGTTCAAGCAGACGGGCACCGGCAAGTTCATGCATAACCGCGCCAATGCCCGGCACATCCTGACCAAGAAGAGTTCGAAACGGAAGCGGCACCTTGGGCACGATGCTCAGGTAAAATCTACCGAGATGAGCCGTCTCCGTGCCTCGCTGCCCTACGGACTGTGATTCCGGCAGGGCGACGGGTGAGACCAGGGGTTGCCTAATCCTAAGGGGAAATAAGCCATGAGAGTGACGTGTCTGGTTGCCTCACGTCGGCGCCGGAAGAAGGTCCTGAAGCAGGCGCGCGGTTTCCGTCATGGTCGGAAACTGCTCCGGCAGGCCTACGGTGCGTTGGACCGGGCCGGAGCCATGGCGTACACTGGGCGGAAACTGAAGAAACGCCAGTACCGCCAACTGTGGACGGTTCGAGTGAACGCGGCTTGTCGGGCCGTAGGTTTCACCTATAGCCGTTTCATCGACGGTTTGAAGAAGGCTGGCGTTGCCATCGACCGTAAGTGCCTGGCCGACTTGGCCGCTACCGACGCCGCAGCGTTCACCAAGCTGATTGAGACCGCCAAAGCAGCGTTGTGAGTCTGGCGTTTCGCAGTCAGCGGGGCTCTTGCCCCGCCCGGGACAGGTACAGTGGGAGTTCAGGTGCCACGATCAGGGGCGCCGGACTCCCTTTGTATTTTCTGGGCACAGCCCGCCCTGACTCTGAAGAGCAGCCACCACAACGCAACCAGGCCATCCTCAGAGACGGTCCATAAGGTGGGGCGAGGCTGCCTGGCTCTTTAACACTGCTGCGGCGAGCGCGATGGCGACCCCAAGGGGATTCGAACCCCTGTTGCCGGGATGAAAACCCGGTGTCCTAGGCCTCTAGACGATGGGGTCGGGAAGCACAGTGGCGCGCTGCCAGAAGCCACGTAAAATAGACTGCGGAAATTACGTTTCAAGGGCGTACTTGCGTTTTTCGGAGTCCCGGAACCGGCCCCCCCGATCGGTGCGGACGTCTGGGCCGTCCAGGCTTCCCCGACTGCGGTCGGGGCGCTCCTCAGCCCTTGATGGGGACGGGGGCGGAGCGCCCGAGTGGCGCTTCCCGGCGCCGCCGTGGCACCAGCGCCGCGCCGACAGCGCTAGCCTGGATTCCCACGGCCTGCCACCAAACTAACACCGCAGGGGTCACCCGAGGCAGAGCCGCAGCCTGCGGCCGGCGAGCCAGGGCAGTGGCGTTGCGGTCTCGGTGAGTCCGGCGGCGACCAGCATGGGGTTGT
>CAILUI010000061.1 GCA_903837355.1 uncultured Victivallales bacterium | reverse complement strand
CGCCGGCGAAGCTGCCCTGGACGAAGTGCATCGCCGCGGATACCGCGCTGGCGCGCTCCGCCCACAGCAGCAGGTGCACATGGTTCGCCGTCACCATGTAGCTGAGCACGTCCACCGGGTAGCGATATGCCGCCTCGCGCAGCCGCTCAAGGTACGCCCGCCGATCCTTCGCGAACTTCAGCAGGAAGTTGCGTCCGTGACAGCGGTGCGTGATGTGATACACACTGGGCTGCAGTTGGTCCCGCGGGTTCCGTCCCATGGCCGCCTCACCTCCGCTTCCGCCATCAGCGACTGCCCGCCCGGCGGCGCCCCCGATCCGACACGAGTCACCGAGATGCCAGCGGCGTAGCGAAAACTAGGTCGACTTCCTTAGATAGTATTTTCGGTAACATAAAACACATACAAGGTCATTATACACGACAACAAAAGATGCAACAACTTGTACTGCTTGTACTTCTGTGGGCACGGCACCGAACCTGAACACACCGATCCGACACGAGTCACCGAGATGCCAGCGGCGTAGCGAAAACTAGGTCGACTTCCTTAGATAGTATTTTCGATAACATAAAATACATACAAGGTCATTATACACGACAACAAAACATGCAACAACTTGTACTGCTTGTACTTCTGTGGGAACGGCACCGAACCATTCTGTGGGAACGGCACCGAACCAATAAGTGCACACGGCACCGGATCTTGCGGCCGGCGGTCACTCGTTACGCCGGGGGATGGAAGTGCCGGCTTGGCTGTGGACCAACTGCAGGTTCTCGGCGTACTGCACCGGTCGGAGTAGCACGTACAGGAGGATCTTGTTGTCGGGCGTCAGGACGAATCTCAGTCCGTCCCTACTCCGGCGGAAGCTGGGTGGGATAACAGTGCGCACCGGAACCAAGGCCTCGAACGATGTGCCATCGGAGGACTGCCAGGTGCATCTCGCTGTGTATGGGAGAGGGGCAGTGACAGTCATGTATATGAACGTCGCACCGTGGCCACACTCCCGAAGGTAACCGCCAAAACCTGGGTACTCCACGCGCAGGTGCTGGGCCTGCACATCAGGCTCTGCATGTAGGCTCACGGAGTAGCGGAGGCGAGCCGATGGTCCCAGGCAACTGGAAAGTACCGCCACGAGCGCGACGAACGGAAGTGCGCGCGCCAACTCACGACTACGGGGTGATCGACACGGTACCATCGGGGAGTACTCTCCTATGGTTGTGCAGGAACCGATACCCCGAGTCCGTTGTGAGGTCATGCACGGGCATGGAGACGTCGAAGGGGGCGTTTGCAGGACTGAAGAGCAGGGGCTGGTCTGGAATCGTGTTGGCTTGCTCGACCATCCAGTTGAGGTAGTAGTTCGAGAGCCCACGTTCCGGGTCGTCTAGATCATTGCCGCCGTGCCCGCCTCCAAAGTCGGAATGGTCGCCCTTGCCGCTCACTTGCTGGAAATCCACGACCAGCGAGGGCGCTCCTGGCGTAACATCCGTCGGCGGAAACAGAGACCTGCGCTCGTCCTCCGAAACCAGATGGACGGCTTTCCTGATCCTGATGTTGAAGGGGAGACAGCGCTCCTTACCCAGATTGATGCCGTTTCCCGGCACGCCGAAAGACCCAACCGCATCGAACAACCCGACAAAGCGGATCTCCACGTCGTTCCAGTACTCGCGGTAGCGGGTCTCCCTTACGATCCTCGTGCCCTTTCCTCCAGGCTGGTGTACGTAGCGCCTGACCTCGTAGGCTGTGCCTGTCTTGGGGATCCCGCGCTCGGCGATCATGTTTGCGAACTCAACTCCCATGGCTGCGCCGCGACTGAAGCCGATGACATCGATCCTGTGGTCGCCTTGGTTGTACTGAACGACTAGCTCTCGGTACACCCGTTCGAGCTTACTTCGAGATCCCGCTCCCCCAAGGCCCCCGAGGCCCTGCATGAATGAGCCGTACTCGTCGGCGTTCCCCACCCCTCCTTCGTATACCACCGCTCCGTTGGCAGGCAGGTAAAGGGAAGACATGATCCCGACATTCGTAAGGTGGCTGTCACGGTTCTCCCAGGTCCCGTCGAACGCATAGAGGGCCAGGCCGAGGGGGTCGATGCGGTTGATGGGGTCGTTTTGGCAGTAGGCGTAGAGGTTCGGGCCTCCTTGTTCCTGGAGGGGATCGCGGCAGAGCCAGCGGCCGAGGTCGGGGCGGTAGTAACGGTAGCCAAAATAGACGAGTCCGGAGTCGCTGTCAACGTACTTGGAGCTGAAGCCGAAGGGGCAGAGGGGTTCGGCCTGGGCGGAGAGCGGGCCAGCCCCGGCGCGGCGGCGGGCGAGGACGGTGCCGAAGGGGTCGTACTCGACGGTTTCGAGGACCTGTCCCGGTTCGGCGTCGGGGCCGGCGTCGACCAGGGCGGCGATGCTGCCGTTGCCGTCGGCGACGGTGAGCAGGGTGGAGTTCGGAACTGGGAGCGCGGAGGACGACGACGAGGGCGAGTACGACGTGGCGGCGAGCAGGCCGCCGATGCCGCCGGCGGCCGGGCCGGGCTGGCCATCGCGCAGGCCGGCGAGGTCGAGGCCCCAGAGGTAGGAGCGGGCCAGGGTGGGGTCGCCGCCGGCCAGGGGGACGTCGAACTCGGCGAGGAGGGCCCATTCGTCCCAGACGAAGCGGGTTTCGGAGGCGAGGACCCAGGAACCAGGTCCGCCTGCAGGCGGGACGACGAACCGGAAGGCCTGCTTCGCGATCCGGCGGCCTTGGGAGTCGTAGGTGAACGTAAGCCGGGAGTCCTGCGGTGTGAGGCCAGTGGGGGTGATGGCCAGGAGGCGGTCGTTGAGGTCCCATTCAGAGGTATAGAGGCTGTCGGCGGCGAGGCCGCCCTGCCCGGCCACGGCCAGGAGTTCGGTGGCGGCGGGCACGCGCACGCTGCCCTCGGCCGTGGCGATGAGGTCGAGGCCCTTGGCGGTGTTGCCGGTGTCGTCCCGGCGTACGGCGCGGATGGCGAGGGCGAGGGTGACCGGTCCGCTGCGGTTGTCGACGGGCAGGCACGCCTGGAAGGCCGCGCCGGCGCGTTCGGCAAGCTCGCCGTTGACGGTGACGGTGGCGGTGGGATCGGCGACGCCGGCGATGTAGACCGCTCCGGGCAGGCTGCGGACGGTGTATTGGTTGAGGCTATTAACGGCATAGCCCTCCGCGCCGCTGGCGGTGAGCGGATCGCGACGGCCGGCGCGGCGGCGGTTGGCGATGCTGTCGTGGTCGTAGGCGTAGTCGCGGCCGGCGACGATGGCGCCGCCGGACCGGTCACGGCAGACCGCGGCGCTGAGCTGGCCGAGGGGGTCGTAGGCGTACTCCCAGCGGCGGGCG
>CAILUI010000060.1 GCA_903837355.1 uncultured Victivallales bacterium | reverse complement strand
CTCCTGTGAAACTCGACCTCAGTCGCGCGGGGGGCTCTGAGGTAGTGGCGGGTGCCCCCACCCGCCAGCCGCGTGAGGGCACGCGGCAGTACTCCCAAGCAGAGTTTCATCCTGACAGGATCGGGCGGACACGGCGCCCCGCGGCGGCTCAAGGCTGAACTCTGAACGAAGATCGCCGTCAAGTCTCATACAGGAAGGGGATGCCCAAGGACATTGCGGCAGGCTGCGAGAGCCGGCGGGAGACGCTGTCTTCAAACAGCCATGGCGACGTCCTGGGGCGCCTCGCCAACCTTCTCTGTGGGGTTACAGTGTGGTGGCGTTCAGTGGCTCCTCTAGGATAAGGTAGATGATCATGCATAAAGAATTTCTGCGTAGCATTATAGCTACTCTTATTCTCGTCTCTTGCGGGGTTTCGGCAGCGCCGCGGGTGGCGGTGCTCTACTCGGCCTGGGGCGGCTATGCCTTCCGCGGCGAGATGGATCCGCACCTCACGGCCTTGGGTTGGGCCTTTGAGAAGTTCGAGAACACGCGGGTTGCCGACCTGGTGCCGCGGCTCGGGGAGTTTGACCTAGTCATCTCCGCCGGTGTCGGCAACTACGAGAATGCGGTGGACATGGCGGCGTACAAGGATGCCTGGTTGGGCTTCCTGGAGCGCGGCGGTTTGCTGCTGATCACGGACGCGAGCTACGGCCAGGTGCTGAATCAGTGGGTCAACGGCCTGGGTCCGGACTACGCCCTGAGCAGCACCGAGTGCGCCTTTCACCGGCGCGACAAGGACGATCCCGAACGGATGGTCTTCGCCGCCACCAGTCCGCTGTTGCACGTGCCGACCGAGTTGCCGCCGTTGCTCGCCGGCAAGACTAACCTCTGGGCCCACCTGGAGTCCTGGACACCGGCGTGGACCAGTCTGGTTACCTGCGCCGATGGCAAGAGCCTGTTGGTCACGCGCGATGTCGGTAAGGGCTGTCTACTGGCGACTAGCTACTACTCGTTCCAGGGCGCGGTTGATACGCCCGTTCTCGGCGGGTTGCTGCAGAATCTGTGGCTGCACGGCCAGGGCTTGCGCGCCGGGGTCGCCTTGACCGCGCTGCAGTTGGGCGTTGCCGTCCCCGGCGAGCACACGTTGGCGGTCGGCCTGCGGAACCAGTCCGGCGCGGCGGCGACGTACGCCCTGAGTGCGGTCATCACCCCGACCGGGGCGGCGCCGCTGCGGCTGGGGCCGGTCTCGGCGAGCGCCGCGGCCGGGGCCGAGGCACGCCTTGAGCTGCCCTACCGGCTGGCGACGCGCGGCGATGTCGTCTTCAGCATCGAGCTCAGTTCCGGCGCGGCGGCGCCCTTGGTGTTCGAGCAGAAGCAGAGCGTCCCGCCGATGCTGAGTCTGGCGCTGGGAAACCGTCATTTTTACCCGTGGCACAAACAGGTGCCGGTTGATCTCGGCTTCGCTCCGGAGGCGGGGACGGTGCTGGCGCAGTGCCGGGCGGAGTTGCTGGTGGACGGCCGGCTGGCGCTGAGTCTGGCGGCCCTGACGCCGCAGATGAGTGCCGCCGTTGAGTTGGCGGCCCTGGTGCCGGGCGTCCATACGGTCACGCTACGGTTGCGGCAAGGCGACACGGTACTGGGCGAGGTCGAGCAGCCTATTACCACGCACCCCGAACCCCGGGTCATGATCCGTCCCGAGGATGGCACGGCTCTGATTGCGGGCACGCCCTTCTTCCCCTTCGGGTGGTACCATGTCTCCTGGAGCTTCACGGCAGCGGACCGCCTCGAGTTTCTGCAGACGGTGGCTGCCGGCGGCTTCAACACCGTGCATGCCAGCCTCAAGCAGATCGACGAGTGGGACCCCTTCCTGGCGGCTGCCGAGCAACTCAAGATGAAGGTCATCACCGAGTTCGGCGTCGACATGCAGCAGGCCATCACGCGCTATCGGGAGCGGTCGCCGGTGCTGGCCTGGAACCCTGGCGATGAGCCGGATGGGCAGGGCGTGGCGCCGCGAACGATGCTGGAGCGTCACAACAGCATCAAGGACTGGGATTCCGGCGTGCCTACGTTCATGACCCTGTGCCAGCCGCAGAAGTACAGCCGTTACGTGGAAGCCGCGGAGGTGATCGCTCCTGACCCTTACCCGATCACCAGTGCGACGGCCACCACGGACGATGTGTACGCGCTGTTGACGCGGGCCCAGACTGAGGCCGGGAAGTACGGGCGGCCGATCTGGGCGATTCTGCAGTGCTTCGGCTACGACGGCAAACCCGGTAGCGGGCCTTGGGTCGTACCGACCTTCGCACAGGTGCGGAACATGACCTACCTGGCGCTGCTGGCCGGGGCCAAAGGCGTCCTCTACTACACCTTCCGCGATCCCGGCTTCGACATGGCCAAACAGCCCGAACTTTGGGCCCAGATGACAGGTCTGCCGGCGGAGATCAAGCGTCTGGAGCCGTGGTTGCTTGATGGCCGGCGGGTGCGGCTTGAAACCGGCTTCAAGGATGTCTACGCCGGCGCCTGGACGCTGGCCGGCAAGACGGTGGTGTGCGTCGTCAGTTCGGCGCCTAGCGAGAGCCGTGACGTCGCCCTCGCCCTGCCGGCGGGGGTGACGGGTCCGGCTGTCAACCTGTTTCCGAGCCGTCCCGGCGGTCTGAGTGTGCAGGCGGCTAAGCTCAGCGGTGCGGTCGGGCCGCTCGCGGTGCAGGTCTACGAGCTCTAGGAGGAGGCCAGCCGTGCAGGATTACCAGCGCGAGTTCATCGAGTTCATGGTGGCTTCGGGGGTGTTGACCTTCGGGGATTTCGTCACCAAGAGTGGTCGCCGCACGCCCTTCTTCATCAACACCGGAAACTACCGGACCGGTGAGCAGGCGCGGCGCCTGGGTGAGTTCTACGCCCAGGCGATGGTGGCCCGCTTTGGTGCCGATTTCGATGTCCTCTTCGGTCCGGCCTACAAGGGTATTCCGCTCGCGGTCGGAGCGGCGATCGCCCTGGCCTCGTGTCACGGCCGGGAGGTGGCGTACTGCTTCAACCGCAAGGAGGCGAAGGACCATGGCGAGGGCGGCGCTCTGGTCGGGCACAAACTGCGGGACGGGGAGCGGGTCCTGATCGTTGAGGATGTGATCACGGCGGGCACGTCCATCCGCGAGACCGTGCCGCTACTACAGGCGGCGGCCAGGATCAGACTGGCCGGCCTGCTCGTCGGTGTCGACCGCATGGAGAAGGGCACCGGCGAGCGCAGCGCCTTACAGGAAGTCCAGGAGGCTTACGGGATGCCGGCCTGTGCCATCGTCACCTTGGCCGACGTGGTCGAGCATCTGCACAACCGGCCCCTCGACGGCCGGGTTGTCCTGGATGATGCGCTCAAGGCCCGCATCGACGCCTACCGCGCCCTGTACGGGGCGTAGCCGGTCCGGAGGCGGGCTCACGCACCCAGGACGTTGCGGACCGTACGCGCCAGTTCGCGGCGCGAGAACGGCTTGGCGAGAAACGGCGCATCGGCGTCCAGTCCGCCGCGAGCCATGGTGACGCTGGCCGTGTAGCCGGACATGAACAGGCATTTCATACCGGAGCGGGCCTCACCCAGTTGCCTGGCCAGGTCGCGGCCGTTCATGTTGGGCATGACCACGTCGGTGATGAGCAGGTGGATGGGGCCGGCGTGGGCGGCTGCCAGGCGTAGTGCTTCCGCCGGCGTCTCGGCCACCATGACGGTGTAGCCGAGCAGTTCGAGGAAGCGCCGCGTGGTGAGGCGGACGGATTTCTCGTCTTCAGCCAGCAGGATGGTCTCGGTGCCACGGGGCAGGTCAGTCCGGCTGGGGTCCTGGCTGGGCGCTGCCGGGTCGGCCGGCGCGGTCGCCCTGGGCAGGTAGAGCCTGAAGGTCGTTCCTTTGCCCGGTTCGCTGCAGACGCTGATGCGGCCGTCATTCTGGCTGACAATCCCGTGGACAGTGGCCAGCCCCAGGCCGGTCCCTTTGCCCACCTCTTTGGTGGTGAAGAAGGGCTCGAAGAGGTGCGCGAGTACATCCTGGCTCATGCCGCAGCCGCTGTCGCGGATGGCCAGCAGCACGTAATCTCCCGCGGCGGCGTCCGGGTGCGCTGCAGGGTGGGATAGATCGAGGGTGACGTTGTTCGTTTCGATGGTGATGGTGCCGACTCCGGCGATCGCATCGCGGGCGTTGATGCAGAGGTTGAGCATAATCTGGTTGATCTGGCCGGGGTCCATTCTGACGGGCCAGAGGCTGGCGCCCGGCATCCAGAGCAGTTCGATATCCTCACCCAGCAGGCGGCGCAGCATCTTGAACATGCCCACCAGGGCGTCGTTGAGGTTCAGGATCTCGGGGGCGATGATCTGTTTGCGGGCGAAAGCGAGGAGTTGTCGGGCGATATCCGCGGCGTGCTGGGCGTCGTGGGTGATCTCATCCAGGTGGCTGCGGCTGGGGTGCTCTGGCGGCAGTTCGTCCCGGCAGAGCTCGACGTAGTTCATGATGCCCATGAGCTGGTTATTGAACTCATGCGCGACGCCGCCGGCGAGTCGCCCCACCGACTCCATCCTCTGTGCCTCCTGCAAGCGCCCTTCGAGGACCGCCTTCTCGGCCTCGGCCCGTTTGCGTTCCGTGATGTCGATAATGCTGGAGAGGATGCAGGCTTCCTGGCCCAGTTGGACCACCTGCGCGGAGAGCAGGCCGGCGATGGCCGCCCCGGTCCGGGTTCGGAAGGGGAACTCCTGGCTCACCACGGGCTCGCCGGCGCTCAGGGCGGCGACCACGCGCCGCCGGTCGTCCGCGTTGGCCCACAGCCTCAGCCCGAGCGAGGAGTCGGCGAGGGCCTCATCGTGCCGGAAGCCCGTCAGCGCCGTAAACGCGGCATTGACTTCGATGAATCTGCCGTCTGCCGCGCGCGTGATGGTCATGACGTAGGGCGAGGTCTGGAAGGCCTTTGCGAAGCGCTCCTCGCTCTGGCGCAGTGCCTCCTCGTCATGCCTGCGGGCGCTGATATCGTCCATCACACAGACGACGTGATCCACGCCGCCGGCTGGCGTTCGTACGCAGCCCACGGAAATGGTGGTCCAGACGGCCTCGCCGCCCTTGCGGATGAAGCGCTTGTCGAGCCTGTACTGCCCAATCTGGCCGGACAACAGACGCTCAAACTGCGTCACATCCGCGGCCAGGTCGTCAGTGTGGGTCATTTCCGCCCAGGTGAGGCGGAGGATCTCCTCGCGAGCGTAGCCCAGGAGCGCGCAGAGCTGGTCATTGACCTCGATCCAGCCCTTCTCGGGAGAGGTGATGGCGATGCCATGCAGGGGCAACTCGAAGTAGCTGCGGAATCTGGCCGTACTTGTCCGCGAGATCTCCTCCGCCTGCTTCCTCTCGGTGACCTCCCGGCGCAACCGGGCGTTGATCCGGCCGATATAGACAGCCACCCCCAGTACGATCGAGAGCACCCCAGTGGCCACGCCCGTCAGCACGTACAACCAAGTCAGATCTGGCGGCGGCGGATGGGGGTCATAGAGGAAGCCCCTGAGGTCGACGTCTGTCCGCAGCATGCCGATGTCGGCGTAGGTACTGGCGATGTGGCGCCAGCGTCCGGGGTACATGTAGCCAATCTCGATCAGTTCCGGGTGCAGCAGCGAGACCATCTGCTGAGCCTCGAACTGGAAGTACTCACGGGAGTGGCGCTGGGAGTACTCGGCGAGGATCAGATCCACGATCTCGTCCGGCTGCGCCATGGCGTACTGCCAGCCGCGCAGGCTGGCCGTGCGGAAGGCGTCGACCCGGGCGGGGTGCGCGTGCAGTTCCTGCTCCGTGGTGAACAGGTTGTCGCCGTAGAAGTCGATCCCTGCCGAGCGCGGCGTGTAGATCTGGTAGGCAAACTGGGCGCGGTCGAGGGAGTAGGGTTGGTTGGTGACGTAGCCGGCGATCGCGTCCACCCGGCCGTCGATCAGGTCCTGTGGGTCGTAGCTGTGCTCGACGCGGGTGATACGGTCCAGCGGGATACCCTCGGCTTTGAGGTAGGCGAGGAGTTCGTCGGACTGCGGCTCCAGCATCAGGCGTTTACCGCTGAGGTCATGGATGTTCTGGGTGGCGTTCTCGTGTCGGGCGATCAGCACGTACGGAGAGTGCTGGAAGATCACCGCCAGGGCCACGACGGGCTTGCCGGCGCTGCGCTCGAGCAGCAGGCTGCTGGTTCCCACCCCGTACTGAGCGCGCCCCGCGAGGACACTGCGGACCGGGTCAACACCGGGTTTGGCCTCAACGATCTCGACGTCGAGGCCGGCCTCGCGGTAGTAGCCTTTGCTCAAGGCGGCGTAGTAGCCGGCGAACTGGAATGCATGCGTCCATTTCAGTTGCAGTGAAACGCGTTCGAGCGGTCGGGAGGCGTTGCCGGCCGCGGGCGCCGCGAAGGCGCGCAGGGCCAGAGCCAGGCAGAGCACTGTGGTCGGCAGGAGGCGCGGGTGGCGGCCGTAGGGCTGGGCGAGGGAGATGCGGCGGCCGGACGTCATCTGCCGAGGCTCCTGTAGCGACCACGCGACCAGGGCCCGGGGCGCCTTGCCCCCGGCGTTGTTACGGTGGCTCAGCGAAGCTGCTGCGTCAAGTCGGCGCGGGACTCGCCGCGCCGCCATCAGTCGGGTACATTGGGTGGACTGCAGTCGGCGTCCATGCGCTCAGTGACGTGTTCTGAGGAGACCTCCAATGAGTCTGCAACCCTTGGACTACGGGCGATCGTTCATTCTGGGAAGATGGCCGGAGAACGAGGTGCGCTTCTGGGTTGAGTCCCGTACCCGCATCATCGATGCGCAGCAGGGACTCAGCGAGGACTACGTGCAGTGCGCCTCCTGCAAGAGCGAGGACACGTTCGCCGAACGGAACCTCTTCTACGAGGACAACTACGACTTCCTGCCCGTGTTCGGTCCCGAGTACAGCCTGATCTACCGTCGCAAGGCCTGGTTGAACCCGAACTACCGCAGTTGTCCCCTGAGTCGTGACCTGTGGGCCGGGCAAATCTACCATCTGCTCGAGGGCGCCGGGGTCGAGGAGCTGCATTCCACCGAGGCGGTGATCCAGGCGACGCACGCCATGCGTCCGATCGTGGCCCAGACTGAGTACAGCGACGCCGCCAGCGGTCTGCGCGCCATCATCGAGTACCCCGTCAAGACGCTCAACACCAACCGGCAGCGCCAGGCCTACCAGGTCGACACCGGCCCGGTTCTCTTCGCCGATCTGAGCCGCCGTCCCGAGCGCCTGGTGGACAGTATTGCGCTGGCCTTTGTAGCCTTTAATGTGCCGCATTTTGCGGACGTCGTCGTGGAGGTCCCCACCGCGGTGGGCGCCGGGGCGCCAGCGCTGGACGCGACCACCCGGATCCACCACTACTCGCAGCGCGTCACGCTGACCACCGTGAACCGGCTCTACGCGTTGGCCTGACGCGGGCGCTGACCCTCACGGCACCTCTGGCAGCACATCGAAACGCACCCCGCCGGTGTGGCGCTCGCCCGCCAGCACGCCCTTCTTCAACTTGGCAGTCTTCTCGCTGTGGCGCACGACGCTGAGGTTCTGCAGGGCGATGTGCCCCTGCCGCCAGGTGCCGTGGCGACCATCGCCCGAGCCCAGTTCGAGGGCCAGGTCATCGAGGTCCATCTGCACCCGTACCAGGAGCCGCGCCTGCCGCCACTCCGGCCCCACCGGGAGGACCAGCGCCTGCGCCGGCAACTCGACCCCGTGGTGGTAGAGGCGCAAGGTCAGCGCCTGCTGGCCGGGGCCGGCGGACTTGGCGGCGAAGGAGCAGTCGATCAGGTTCCCGGCATCGATGGCGGGGAAAGGCCCGAGGCGCAGCGACTCGGCGGCCAGGTCGGCGGTCTCGCGGGCGAGCAGGGTCTCGACCTCGACACGAGCGTGGAAGGGCACGACGTAGACGGTTCCCTCCCAGGCGCCCGTAGCGGTGACGCTCTTGAGCAGGCCGGTGGTCTCGGGGAGTGTGCCCAGGCTGACGATATCGTAGGCCCGATCTCCCTGGCGTACGGCCCGAACCTCGCCGGTGCCGCCGGTCTGGCCGGGTCGGGGCTGATCCGCGGCAACCAGGCGCTGCAGCGCCGTAGCCAGGGCCTGGTTGTAGCCTTGGTCATGCCCGTCTGGCCAGTTCATGCAGTGGACGAACTGCACGCCCCGTGACTGCATGTACTCCAACTGCTTGAAGGCCGCGTCGGCATCGGGGGTCAGCGACTGATACTCCCCGACCACCATGCCGTCAAACCCGGAGCTGTTCGGCCCTTGCACGCAGTTGTGCTCCTGGTTGAACCAGACGCCGTACTTGGTGAAGCCGAAGCCGACGCCGGCGTTGAGGTTCCAGTCGATCGGGGTGATGCGTTGTGCCGGTCGGCTGAACGCGGTCAGGCTGGCGATCGCGTAGTGATCGGGGATCTGGTGGCACTTGATGGCTTCGGGTGGGAACCCGGCCAGCAACGCTTCACGGTAGGTTCCTGCCACGACCCGGTAGATGACGTAGTTGAGGAAGCGCATCCAGACCAGGTAGTAGGGATTGCCGGTCGCATAGGCATCCCAGGTTCCGCGCCGCAGATTGCGAGGTGCATCGAAGCGCGCCGGGGAGAAGGCGGTGCCGAAGACGCGGTTGATGCCATCCAAGTCGCCGTAGAGCCCGGTGAGGTAACCGTAGAAAGCACGGATCATGTTCGGGTTGTAGTCGCCGTGCGTCTCCTGACTCTCGGCATTGATCTCCATCTCGTGATTGGGTTCGACCGCCACGAAATGCTCCGGATTCGCCCGGAAGCGCGTGGCCAGCCCCTGTAGAAAGCGGCGCTGCGGGTAGGTGTAGAAACAGTCGATCGGCGTGACCCCGGGAGCGTAGCTACCGGAGACGAAGCTCTTGGTCTCGCCGAACTCGCCATAGGTGCCGGTTTCGTTGTCGCGGGTGACGAGGGTATAGCTCGGCAGGCCAGTCTCCGGGTCGAGCGCGGCGGCCCAGGTCTTGGCCTGGCCGTAGAACCAGCGGTGTGTGAAGCAGGGCTCCCAGCAGGTCGGCGGATCGCTGTCGTAGCTTTGCAGCCGTGCCGCCACCCAGCCGGCGAAGCGCTCGCCGGTCCAGAACTCGATGTCCGTCCTGGCGAAGTCCGGGGTACTGGCCATCGGGCTGGCGAAGTCGGTACGGATATGGGCAAAGCGCGAGTGGCGGACGTAGCGCCCTTGCGGGATAGAGCTGAACTTTCCATCGGTGGTAAACCAGAAGCGGTTTTCCCGCGTGCCCACATCCTGACGTGCAGGCGGACCGGCGTCGCCCAGGCGTACGAGGCTCGAGTGCAGCGGCTCGCGACAAGTTGCCGCCAGCGGCTGCGCCGCGACGGCCGAGGCAAAGACACCGGTGCAATCGGGGCTCAGTCCGGCCTCGTGGACCGTGGTCGTGCCGAGTTCGGTGTCGAGCCGGCGGAAGGTGGTCGAGCCCTCGGCGTAGGCGAGCAGGTGCGTGGCGCCGCCGGGGCTGGGTGCCGCGGACAGGCAGAGCCGGCCGCCGGCCACGGCGGTAGCCGGGAGTTCGAAGCTCTGCAGCAGGCTGCCGCTGAGGCTGTAGAGGCGCACCGGGGTCGGGCCGACTCCGGCGGCGCGCGCTGCGACCGCGACCTCGTCGCCCTCCAGGCTGCGGCGGAAGTCCCCGACAGCGATCACGAACGGCGGTGTCAGTTCCGGGCCCACGCGGAGCGTACCCAGGAGGTTACCGTAACGTCCGAAAAGGCGGAGGTCGCGCACGCTCTCGTCGGTCAGCGGCGCGGTGACGATCACCGGTTGGCCGTCCCCGGCGCGGCCGGCGGCGACTGCCACGCCGCCGCGCACGCTCTCCGGATAGGCCAGAAACTGCACCTCGCATAGGCCATAGCGGTTCAGGATGCGGATGACCGTATGGTTCCCCTCGCTCTCGCCCTCGCCGACGACCAGTGCCGGCGGCAGCGCGGCGGCGGGCGGCACGTCACCGCCGCCGGTGGCCACCTGGGTGACCAGGTCGAGGTCACGGCCGACGATGCTGATCAGGGTGAGCCCACCGGCGTCGGCGAGGCTGCTGGTGGCACTGATGGCGTTGTCGGCAGCCGGTATCTTAGCGGGCGCGATCAGGGTCTTCTCGACGCGTTCCTGCACGGCCTTGAGGGCGGCGGCGGCGGCAGCCTGACGTTCCTGCACGGCCCGGATCTCGGCGGGCGTCGGCGCCCGCAGCTGCAGGTTCCGCACCTGCACGACACGGCCCCCGCGGTCTCCGAAGTCGATGCGGAAGTCGCGCACGTCCTCGCCCCACTCAGAGCCAGGCAGGGCGCCAAGATCCACGGCAAAGCGCGTCCATTCCGGCGCCGGGGGCAGGGGGCCGCTGCCATAGTGGTTCTCGGGCACAAAGGGATTGCCGAGGAACACCTCGAAGAACTCGAGCGCTTCCGAACACGTGTACTCAAAGGCGAAGACGCTGAGTCGGCGGTGGTCGAAGCCGGTCGTGAGCCGTTCGCAGAGCACATAGGGATCGCCGCCCGTGGTGCGCACCTCGCAGACGCCGTCCGCCAGGACGCGCACCGTGGCGCTGTGAACGGCCGTGGTCGAGAGCCGCAGGGGCACGGTGTCCTGAGCGGCAAGGCCCGCGGACAGGGCCGCGGCGCTGGCAAGCAGTAGCATTGGCTTCATGGGGCTCTCCATCTCACAGATCTCGCCCACACACCGCGGTACGACGTATCGGCAGCCCGCCGGCAACGGCGCTCGTGACCAGGCACACCGCTACCTGCAGTATAGCGTCCACTGGGCTGGATGCCCGGTCCTCCTTGCGGTCTCGCTGTTTCCCGGAATGGCCTGAGTAGTACGGCGAGCGTCACTGCACCCCCCGGATCACCCGCGCTATAGTACCGGTTTCTCGCAGTGCGGCGTCGGTCAGGGCGGTCCGCCAACGGACGCCGGGAGGTGCGCTTCGTGCAGACCGATTACATTCAGGAACTGGTGGCGATCCTCGAGCGCCTGCGCGGGCCGGGCGGCTGTCCATGGGACCGGGAGCAGACGCACGCCAGCCTGAAGCGTTTCCTGATCGAGGAGTGCGGCGAGCTGCTGGACGCCCTCGACGATGGCGACGACAGCGCCATCGTTGACGAGTTGGGGGACGTGCTCCTGCAGCTGGTGTTCCATGGCCAGATCGGCAAGGAGGAGGGGCGCTTCACGCTGCAGGATGCGGCGCGGTCGGAGTGCGAGAAGATGCGCCGCCGGCACCCGCACGTGTTTGGCGACACCCAGGCGGCAACGTCCGCGGACGTCGTCGATCAGTGGGATCGCCTCAAGCGCGACGAGGAGCGCCATGCCCGGAAGACGTCGGCGGTCGACGGTGTGCCGCGCCAACTCCCGGCCCTGCACCGGGCGCAGGTGGTGCTGCGTAAGGCCGGCAAGGTCGGCTTCGAGTGGCCCACCGTTGCCGGGGCCTGGGCCAAGGTTCGGGAGGAACTGGCCGAAGCCGAGGAGGCGTGCCAGTCGGGCGATCCAGGACGGACGGCGGAGGAACTCGGCGATCTGCTGCTGGCGGTGACCAACCTCTGTCGCTGGTATCATCTGGAGGCCGAGGACGTCCTGCAGCAGGGGGTCCGTAAGTTCATCGGCCGGTTCCAGCGTCTCGAGACGACTCTGCAGCAGGAGGGACGCATCCTGGCAGAGCTCACGCCCGCCGACCTCGAGGCGACGTGGCGCCGCCTGTCTCGCGGCTGAGAAGCATGGCAGCCTGGGAAATGCGGATGGTAAGGCCACACGATATGCTGAGCAACCCGCGCCGGAAAGGGCTCGTTGGGATCGGGCTGGCCGTGCTGTCCGCGCTGCTGATCGCGGCGTTCCTGCTGACGGCCTGGCCGCCCGGCGTGCCGCTGCGGGACGGGGCTGATGCCGGCGTCGGCGCCGGGCAGGGGGCTCTGCCCGCGGGGGCCGTGGTGGCGACGGTGGGGAACGAGACGGCCGTCGTCGCCCCCTTCACGGTGGTCGCGAGCGCCGCCTCACCGGCGGGGTTTGCCCTGAGTCTGGCCGAAGGCCAGGGCGACAAGGCCCGCAATGCGGGGCGTGGTATCGTGACGCTGCAAGTTCCCGCCGCCGGCCGTTACCGGCTCTGGCTACGTTGCCGCTGGTCAGACTCCTGCGGCAACTCTCTGGGTGTATCCCTGGACGCCACCGAACCACTCACGGTGGGTCAGGACGCGCTCCACCACTTCTGGCATTGGGTCGACGCCGGCGAGGCGGATCTGCAGGCCGGAGCGCAGGCGGTCACCGTCCACGAGCGTGAGGACGGTGTGGCGGTCGACCAAGTGCTCGCCTGTCCTGCCGCTGCGGACTTCCTGCCGGTGGGGCCCATCCTGTCAGGGAACCGACAGGGCGCCGAGCTGCGCCGCTTCGCGGACCGCTTTGATCGCTCGCCGGGGCATGGCAGCGAGGGCTGGCGTTTCGAGTCGGGCGACTGGCAGGTGGCGTTCTCGCTGGATCCCAACCGCATCCCCCTGCAGTATGCCCTGAACGGGACGCCGGCACCTGGCCAATGGGGCCTGGCGGCGCTCGCCGGAGCGCCCTGGCGGGGGGCGACGGTCGGCGTCAGCTTCTGTGCTGCCCAAGCCCAGGTGGCGGTCGGGGTGCTGTTCCGCTCCGCCGACGGCGGCACCGCAGTGGTCGTGGGGGATGGCGTACGCTTGCCGGAACTGCCCGGGGTGACGGTGTTGCAGCCGCCGGGGCTGAGCTTCGAAGCGGGCCAGTGGTACCGCCTGGAGGTCGAGCGCTGGGCCTGGACGCTGGTGGTCCGTCTGGATGGCCGGGAGGTGGGCCGACTCGATGGCCTGCCGACGGCCGACTGCGGCACGCCCACGCTGTTGGTCGCGGGCGCGGCGGCGGGGTTCGATGACGTGATGGTCGAGGAGATTCCGTGGCTGGCGGACGACGGGGGTGATTTCCAGGCCGCCTGGGCGCCGCTGGACGGGGCGCGCTGGTACCGGCCGCGCAGCCGCGACTCCGGCTGGGCCCTGGCGGCGGCGCGTGGTGCCATCCGACTGGCAAGCCCCGAGGGCCAAGCCATCTGCGAGATCACGGTGGCCGGCACCGGGCCCGGCGGTGCGACGACGCTGCAGGTCCCCGGTTACGCGGTGGCCACACACGGGGAGACCATGGTGTTCACGGCAGCGGCGCCGTCGGCGCCACCGGTGCTGCAGGCGAGCCAGCGCTGCCGTTTGCGCCGCATCGCGTTACGGGTCCGCTCGCCACCTGCCGACGAGAGCTTCCAGATGGGTCCGTACCACTTCACTGAAGCCCGCGTGGCCGACCCTTCCGACTACCTCGATTTCACGCCTGAGGAGTACCGGCAAATAGCGGCCTCCGCGGACCCGGAACGCCTGCGTCGCGAGGCCAAATTCCTGGACCTGGTGGGGTCGAGTACCGACTACGCCGTCTGGGAGCGCGAGTCCGGTGACTGGTCGATCGCGGCCGGGGTGCTGCGCGGTTCCGGGCCGGGCGCCAGGTTGCGTTTCTGTCAGGCCCTCAATGGTCCCTTCACGCTGGCCCTGCGCGTGCGCCTGGCCGCGGCCGACTCCGCTGGGCGCCTGTTGCTGGGCGAGCAGGGCGGCAAGGGCACGGTGCTGCGTCTCCTTCCTGCGACTCAAGAGGCGGCGGGGGAGGCGGTGGCGCTCGTCGCCCCTGGCGACTGGCACGCGCTGGAGGTGGAGCTGGCGGACCGCGCTCTGCGCTGGCGGCTGGACGGTGGTCCGACCCAGGAGGCCGCGGTGGATCGCGGCATTGGCGGCGGGGTGCTCCTGGGCATCGAGCAGGGCCACCTGGAGTTCGACGATATCATTTTCACGATGCCGCGGCGGGCCGTTGCGGCCGGTCGACGGAGCTCTTTCGCGGCCTTCGACCGGCGCGAGACCGACTGGTGGCGCCGCGGGACATGGACCGACCACGGCGGCATCGCCTGCGCGCTGGCCTCCAACTGGATCAGCCTGGACGCTCCGGAGGGCGAGGGCATGCTGGTGCGGAAGGAGAGCTGTACGGGCGCGGTGCTGGTGGCGTTCAACAGCGAAGAGAACACCGAGTGGCTGGGCTGGAATCGGGAGCACAGCCATGACCACCGCCCGTGCGACAACATCTGCGCCGTGCTGGCGGCAGACGCGAACCTGGCGCAGGGCTACCGTCTCGAGGTCAACAGCCGGGAGCGCTCGCAGACGGTGCTCTACCGCAACGGCGTCGAGGTCGCAGCCGTCAAACAGGATCGCGCCTTCCCCATCCAGTACGTCGGCGGCCACGCCCCCTACCAGCCACGGCGCAACCGCATTTGCCTGGTGCGGCAGGGGGACCAGTTCACGGCCGTCGTCAATGGCCTGGCCGTGCTCAGCTATCGCGACCCGGCGCCCCTGGCGACCCCGGTCGTGGCCATCGGCGGCTACCGGACCCGCTTCAACGTCAGCAACCTCGAGGTCCGGGAGTTGCCTGTGGCTGACGGACTCAGTAGCGCACCACGTCCTTGAAGCGGCGGTGGAACCAGCCAAACCAGTGCTCGGGGTAGGCTTCGACCCAGCGCGAGATGATCTGGTTGTGCGCGACGAGGTGCTGGTTGATGGCGTCCTGACGGTCGCCGTCCTTGCCCACGACCGGCGGTGGTTCCTCAATGGTGACCCGATACGAACCATCGGCCTCGAGCAGAGCGTATCCCGCCATCACCCGCGCTGAACAGAGGATGGCGATGCCGGCGACGCTGCGCACGGTCAGTGCGGTCTTGCCGAGGAACGGCACCGGGGTGCCGCGCCGGCCGGGGTACTGGTCGATGAGGTAGGCCACGTAGCCGCCCTCCTCAACCACGCGCAGCGTCTGGCGCAGGGCGTCCTTGGGGAGGACAAGCTCCACCCCGGTACGTTCGCGCCGGCGGGTCAACCAACGGTCAACCCAGGGATTGCGCAGCGGCTTGGCTACCACCGCCAGACGTGGGACGAATCTCCTGAGCTCGTATCCCAGCAGTTCCCAGTTGCCGAAGTGGGCGCTGATGAGGAGCCGGCCGTCGCTGCAGGCACGCACGCGGTCCAGGGCGTCGGGGGGATCGCACACGAGTCGCGGGGGGTGCCGCTCGTCAAAGGCCAGGAAGTCGGCGGCGTAGCGCCCCATGGTGCGGTAGAGGCGGCGGGTAAAGGCCCGCCGCTCCCCGGGGGCGATGAGGCCGGTGTAGTCCAGGTTCTTCTCCACGATCCCGCGCCGGAGGCGCAGGTGGTACGCGCAAAAGCCGGCCCCGGCGCCGACGGCCAAGGCCCAGCGGCGCGGCAGTTGGCGCAGGGCGAAGCAGACCACGAGGAGCCCAGCGTAGTTCATGGGTGCGAGCAGGCGCCCCAGCCAGCGCGCGCGGCGCCGGTGCTGCGGCTCGAGCCCGGCGCCCGCCTGGCGGGCGCGCCGTTGGTCCTTGCGGATCAGTTGCAGGTTGCGCACGTAGACGAAGACGTTGGGCGCGTTGGCCAGCATGAACACGGGGTCCAGGCGGTAGCAGGCATAGGCTAACAGCAAGGCAGACCCGGCGATGCTGCAGTACCAGAATCCCACCGGCATCACGGACTTGCCCTGGCGCTCGCTGGCCAGGACCTGCAGTGCGAAACGGATGCTGAAGACGAACTGGCCGATCAGGCCAATCATCAACCAGAGCGGCGGGATGGGCTCGGGAAGGCGTACGGCCACCCCGGCCGCCAGGACGGAGGTCAGGATGATGCCGGCGACCACGCCGAACTCCACATGGCACGGCGGTGCCGCGGCTCCGGCCGCGGTGGCCGGATGGGCCGCCGCGGGACGTCGTTGCAGGTGCAGGTTCCAGAGGGTCACCGCCAGCGAGACCACCTGGGCGGCGGCATTCACCGGGTCGTGCCGCAGCCCGGCATACAGTAACAGCAACGAGGACGCCGCCAGGCTGACGAACCAGAATGCCGCCGGCACGACGCTCTTGCCAGCCCGTTCGCTCGCGATCCACTGGATCAGGAAGCGGCCACCGAAAAGAGCCTGCGCCCCCAGTCCGAGGCAGAGTACGGCACGGTTCATTCTGGCAGTTCCCGCTTCACCCGGGGCACGGCCACGCGGCGCTGCATCCAACAGATGGCCAGTGTGTCGGCGAGGCCCACCCAGAGGCGGTTGTTGATGCCGTACTTGGTGCGGCCGGTTTCGCGGGGCCGGTGCGACACTGGCATCTCGGTGATCGTGAAGCCGTGCAGGCGAAACAGCGTGGGCAGGAAGCGATGCATGCCCTTGAAGACGGGCAGGAAGTCGGTGCACTCGCGGCGGAAGACGCGGATGGCGCAACCGACATCGGTGACCTGCTCGCCGGTGAGGCCATTGCGGTAGGCGTTGGCGATTCGCGAGCTGACCCGACGCACCCAGGTGTCGCGGCGTTTGGCACGGATGCCGTTGACGGCGTCCACGTCGCCGACGCGCAGGCGAGCCAGCATGCCCATGAGGTCTGCCGGGTTGTTCTGGCCGTCGCCGTCGAGGGTGGCGATGAAGCGCCCGCGGGCGGCCCGGAAGCCGGCCATCAACGCCGCCGACTGGCCGCTGTTGCGTTGCAGTTCGAGTAGGCGGTGCCGGCTACCGGGCAGGTGTTCTGCCAGCACGGCCACCGTCCGGTCGGTGGAGCCATCGTCGACCCAGATGCACTCCCAGGCGTGACCCAATGGCGCCAGCGCCTGCTCGACCTCCGTGGCCAGTGCGCCGACGGCGCCTTCCTCATTATGGACCGGTACCACCACACTCAGTTCGAGGGCTATGGGCGGGTTCGGCACGCAGAGATCTCCTCGCCTGGATGACTCACCACGAAGGGCACGAAGACCACGAAGGTGATGAGTGACACATGGTTACAGCCTATCCCTCTGGCTCAGTTCGTCTTCGTGAACGTCGCGTTCTTCGTGGTTGAAATGACGGTTTGTGAATAGGTCAGGCTAGGGGGCCGGCTCCTTCACCCGTCCAGGGACGAACCGGGCCGCGTAGCCTGCCAGTTGCCGCTGGCGGGACCGGTACTGCTCGTGCTCGGGTGAGGTATGGCGGTGACTCAGATCGGTATGGATGGGCACCCAGCGGGCGTAGGCTGGGGTCGCGGCCAGGATCACGAAGAGGACGAGTCCATGCAGTGCCGCGGTCAGCCGTCCGCGCCAGGTATGCCATGCCGCCACCAGCAAGCAGAGCAGCAGCACGGCGGGGGCCATGATGGCGACGGCCAGGCTCTCGCCAATGCGCACCCAGAGCCAGAGGGGCAGGACGCAGACTACCGCGGTACTCAGCAGGAGGGTCACCGTCAGCAGCCAGCGCCGCCAGCGGCGGGTCGTCGCGGCCGTGCCGGCCTCGATGGCCAGGATGGCAGGCGCGGCCAGCAGGCCGAACGCCGGTAGCAGCGGCACGAGGTAGCGTTCGGCCTTGGCGGGCACCAGGGCGAGAAAGACCGCGTTCCCCAGCAGCCAACCCAGCAGCAGCCGCTGCTGGTTGGCCCAGTCGCGCAGCCCCATGGCCGGGCGCCGGAGGGCGGGCCAGAGGATCGCGACCCAGGGCAGCAGCGCGAACGGCAGCGCGTAGAGGTAGTAGTAGAAGGGCTCGCCGTGGAAGGCCATCTCGACCCCGGAGCGCTTGACGCCGAAGTTGACGGTCACGACGTCGAGCAGCACCGTCCGGGCGGCGGGGACGCACAGCAGCAGGTAGCCGTACCAGGCCAGCGAGCCCGCCAGGACGCCCGGCAGAATCCACAGCACCGGGCGCAGGGCCTCTCGCGGCCGCGGCCGGCAGAGGCGGTCAAGCAGCATGGGTACCAGCGGTACCACCCAGCCCATGAAACCCTTGGTCAGGAAGCCCCCGATCAGGCCGGCCACAATCAGCGCGTAGCCTGTTCTCTGCCTGCCGCCCCTGATCCCCAGGTAACCACAGAGGGTCAGGCAGACGAAGAGGGTCAGCAAGGTATCGAACGTACCCCGGTGGCCATTGCTGAGCAGGGAAAGATTGGTCAGCGTCAGCAGCGCCGCCCACCAGGCGACGCGGGCGTTCGCGAGCTGTAGTCCCAGCACGTAGGTCAGCAGCACCACCCCCACGCTGGCGAGGGCCGCTACCAGGCGTACGGACCCGATTCCGGCCTGCCCGCGCGCGACAGAGACCGCATAGGAGAGCCAATGGAACAGCGGCGGCTTGGTCAGATGCGGCTCGCCCTCGAGCCGCGGCACCAGTACCTCGCCGGTGGCGTACATGGTGCGGGCGATCTCCACACACCGTAGTTCGGCGTTGACGACCGGCGGCCCGACGGTGTACCCAGACAGGTACACGACGCCGGCGATAAGCGCTAGCCAGAGAAGCGGATAGCGCCGCGGCTCGGCGGCATTCGCGGCGTTCACAGCGGGCATGCGTCGACCCCCGTCCGTATCCGGTCACAAGCGCCGCCGGCCCACGGCCGCACACCGCGCTCAACCTCATGCGGTATAATAAGGCCGCGGCAGATTGAGTGCATCCTGAGCGCGCGTTAAATTCGCTTCACGAGCGAACCAGAGGAGGACGACGGATGAGCCCTTTCGTGGCGGGTGCAGCACGGGCGGACATCACGCCGCCGGTCGGGGTAGACTTGTGTGGCTATGGGGCGCGGCCGGGGCCGAGTACGGGGGTCCGCGACCGGCTGGTGGCCAGCGCTCTCTACCTTGCCGATGGGGCCTGCGAACTGCTCATTCTGAGCTGTGATCTGATCGGCCTGCGGCACGCTGATGTGGTGGCGCTGCGCCGTGAGATCGAGGCCGGGACAGGCGTGCCGGCGACCCATATTCTGGTCGGTTGCAGCCATACCCACGCCGGTCCGGCCACGCCGGGCCTCAGTTTCCTCGGCCAGACGGATCGGGCCTATTTTGCGGGGCTGCTCCGGACCCTATGCACGACCGCGGCGGCGGCCCGGGAGCACGCCCAGGCCGCGCGGGCCGGCTGGGCTCGCGTCGAACTGCAGGTCGGCCGCAACCGCCGTCAGTGGACGGCCGCTGGGATGGTGATTGGCGCCAACGACGAGGGCTGCACGGCCCCGTACGTCGACGTTCTGGCGGTGACGACGGCGGCCGGCGTGCCGCTGGCGCGGCTGTTCTCGCACGCGGCGCACGCCGTGGCGTTGGGGGGTGACAACACGCTGATCTCAGCCGACTGGCCCGGCGCCGCGCGGCGCGGTATCGAGGCGGACGAACCCGGGGTCACGGCGCTCTTCCTGCAAGGGTGCTGCGGCAACCTCAACTGTCGCGAGCGTGGTGAGGCCGGCGTCGAGAGTCAGGGGCTCGCGGCGGCGGCGGCGGTCAAGGCAGCGGTAGCCAGGGCGTCCGTGTCCGAGCGCGTGCTCCTGGGTGCTGCCGTGGTGCCTCTGGTTCTGCCGCTGGCGCCGCCGCCGCCGCTGGCCGAGGCCAGGGCGCAGCTTGCGGCTGCCCAGGCGCAGCTCGCGGTCCTGCCGGCAACCGCCAACCGCGGCGTACGCTGGATGGCGGAGGGCGCCGTCGAGTGGTCCGGCGAACTGCTGCGGCTCGCCGCGGCAGGCGTTCGCGGCCAGACGGTGGCCTTTGAGGTGCAGGCGCTGCGGGTGGGGACCGGTGCCATCGTCGGCCTGCCTGGAGAGGTCTTTGTTGAGTACGCTCTGAACATCGACCGCGGCAGTCCGTTCAGCCCGACCCTCGTGGCTGGCTACGCCAACGGTAACGCGGGCTACATCCCCACCGCCGCCGCGTACTCCGAAGGCGGTTACGAGGTCTGCGACGCGATCCGCTACTATGGCACGACCATGCCGCTGCCGCAGTCCGAAGCGCTGATCCTGGACGCCGTACGGCAGGCCTTGGCGGCGCTGTGACGCGAGCCGCCGTAGGCCCTATGGCTGCGGTCCGCGCGCCGCGGCCAGCGCCGGATCGTCGAGGTTGAGCCGATACAGGATCTGGTTGTACTCGTAACGCGGGGTCGGCGGTGGCCGGTCAGCGAACTGCTGGGTGTAGGTGCCCTCGAACAGCAGGACCGGCGAGTCCGCGTCGCTGAACTCCGGATGCAGGCGCGGGTTGTAGAAGGTGTAGTTGTCGTGGGAGAGGATCTTGACGGCCGGTCCCCACGGCCCGGTGGGCGCTGCGGCCTCGGCATACCACAGCTCACCGAAGGCGGCGGGCTTGCCGAACGCCTCCATGAAGACCGTGACCCAGCGTTGGCGCCAGGGGTTCCAGGCGCAGGAACCGCTGTGCGGTTTCACCGGCTTGCCATCGCCGGCGGCGGCGAGGGTTGCCGGCGGGGTCAGCACCTCCCATTGCGCCGCGTCCTGCCAGGCCTCGAAGGTGGCTGGGCAACGCAGCGTCGGCAGCGGGTTGCCGAAGAGGACCCAGGCTCTGCCCTGGTCGTCGGTCCAGAGCAGCGCGTGTCCCTCCGGCAGGGCGGGCGGTTTGGGTGCCGCAGCGGACTGTGTCCAGACCAGCCGCAGTGGCTCAAACGCGGCCGTGGCGTCGTTCCAGACGCACAGTCCCCACTGGTAGGCTTCCAGGGGCGGGCGGATCTTGACATAGGCGCCGACCAGGCGCGCCACGCCCGCCTGGTCGGGCAGGGCGACGCAACCTGTCAGCCAGGTCGGGCCATCGCCCGCCATGCGCGCCACGGCCCGCGGCTGGCCCTGGTCGTCGCTGATGTAGTCGAGCGGCAGGCGCAGCGGCGGTTCCCAGGCGGCGAGGGGCTGGATCGCCGTGGTGGCGGCGGTGGCGTGGAAGATGCCGAGCGGATAGGAGGCCAGGGAGGTATCGCCCCAGAGCCAGAACAGGCGGCCGCGATAGACGGCAGTCTGTACGCTGTCGCAGCCCACGATTCCGGACTCGCGCCAGTCGAGGTTCTGGCCGAGGCGTTGGCTCTCCGCAAAGAGTCCAGCCCCGGTGAGGCGGCCCAGGCGCCGGGCCACGCAGGTGCGGGTGACCTCCAGGCGCAGGGTTGCCCCGGGCCGCGGGGTCAGACGTACCCCGCGGTAGCCGAAGCCATCCGGCGGCACCTCGTAGCCGTGACCGATCACGTCGAACCAGGTCTCGCGCATCATCAACTCGGGCAGATCGAAGGCGATGAGGCCGGCGTTGTCGGAGACCAGGCGGACCTGGTGTGTAGTCCGCAGTTCAACGAGGGGTACGGGCCAGCCGCTGCCCTTCTCAACGACCTCGATGCGACAGGGCTCCGTAGCTGCGGCCAAGGGTGGCGCGGCCACCAGAGAGAGTGCGAGGCTGGCAAGGGCCGGCGGAGCGAAGGCCAGGGCCTGGGCACAGAGCTGCATCTGACGGACTCCTGTGGGCCGGGAAGACCTGGGCAAACTAGACGGTGGCAGGCGGAATGCAACGCGGGGGGGGCCCCAGCAGGGTGCCCCACAGCACCTCCCCGTCGAGCGCCGGCGCCGTCGGCAGGCGCTTCTCGTCATGGAACCACTGGTTGACGGTCTGCTCGAACGGCTCTGCGTCGATGCCGCTAACCGTCCGCCAGAGTGTGCCGTACTTCGGGGCCGCGTAACGGCCCAGCTTCGGGTGGCTCCAAGCGGGTGACGGGTGGCCATACGTGCATCCAGACAGTTTTCTCCACCACCGGGTCTCCGAGGCTAGGGAACCACGTATTGACCCAGTGAGACGAGCTGCAGCAGTTGCTCGTTGTCCATCTCCGTGATCCAGCCTTCGCCGGCGCCACCCATGGCGCGTTCGGCCAGGCCGCGCTTCTCCTCGAGCATTGCCGCAATGCGCTCTTCGAGGGTACCGCGGGTGACGAAGCGGTGGACCAGCACATCCTTCTGCTGGCCGATGCGGAAGGCGCGGTCGGTGGCCTGGCTCTCCACGGCGGGGTTCCACCAGCGGTCAAAGTGGACCACGTGGTTGGCCCGCGTCAGGTTCAGCCCTACGCCGCCGGCCTTCAGCGAAAGGACCATGTAGGGCACGTAGTCGCGGCCCTGGAACTGCTCCACCAGCTCAGTCCGTTGCCGTGCCGGCGTGCCGCCGTGCAGCACCAACCCCGGCCGTCCAAACACCGTCCCCAGGAAGGCGTGCAGCCCCTCGGTAAGTTCGCGGAACTGGGTGAACACCAGCATGCGTTCGCGCTTCTCGAGCACTACCTCGGCGATCTCCCGCAGCCGGGCGAACTTGCCGCTCTCGGCTTCGGCATAGCCCTGCTGACCCAGGTACTGGTCCGGGTGGTTGCAGATCTGCTTGAACTTCAGCAGCGCCGCCAGGACCAGGCCACGGCGCTGCATTCCGGCGGCGCTGTCGAGTTGCTCGCGCAGTTCGGTGACCACCCGGTCGTAGAGCAAGGCCTGTCGTCGCGACAATTCTGCATAGGCCGTTACCTCGACCTTCTCCGGCAGATCGGCGATGATGCTCTTGTCGGTCTTCAGGCGGCGCAGCAGGAAGGGCGAGATCACCTGCCGGAGCGGGGCGTAACCCGCCGGGTCGACGGTCAGGCCCTTGCTGAAGCGCTTGAACTCCTGGGCGGAACCAAGCAGGCCACGGTTGAGGAAGTCGAACAGCGACCACAGGTCGACAAGCTGGTTCTCCACCGGGGTGCCGGTCAGGACCAGTCGGTTCCAGGCCGGCAGAGCCTTCACGGCGCGCGTCTGCGCCGTGCCTGGGTTCTTGATGGCCTGCGCCTCGTCCAGGATGACATAGTCCCACGGTAGCTCGCGCAGCCAGGCCCAGCGCGGCACCAGCGCGTAGCTGGTCAGCACCAGGTCCCATTGGCCCATGGTCGCGACGTCGAGGGCGGTGACCTTGCCCTCGGCACACAGGCTCGGGTGTGCGTCGTAGACACGCAGGGCGGGCAGGAAGCGGCCGATCTCGCGCTTCCAGTTGCCCAGTAGCGACGCCGGCAGTACCAGCAGGCTCGGCGCTGGCCGCGCCTCCTGGCGCAGCCGCGAGAGGAAGGCGAGAACCTGCACCGTCTTGCCCAACCCCATGTCATCGGCCAGGCAGCCGCCCAGGCCCAGAGTATGCAGGAACCACAGCCAGTTGAGGCCGTGCTGCTGGTAGGGCCGCAACGTCGCCACGAAGCCAGCCCCGGGGGCTACGGCCTCCAGCCGGGCCGGGGCACGCAAGCGCGCGCTGACCTCCTGCAGCCACTCGCCCTGGGTGATCTCGGGGGCCGCGTCGGCGTCGGTGCCGTCGCCCAGTCGGCTTGGCTCGAGCGCCAGCCGCAGCGCGTCGCGCAGGGACAGCCCCTCCTCGAGCAGAAGGCGCACGCGCTCGTACTCCGCCAGCGTCCGCCGCAGCGTCTCGGGGTCGACACTGACCCACTTACCTTTGATCAGGGTCAGACCCTCGGTGGCCCCCTGCAGCGCCGCCACCTCAGCCGCCGAGACCGGCTCTCCGTCCAGCGCCAGGTCGACGTCGAACGCCAGCAGCGCCTCGCGCCCGAGGCCGGCGGGAGGCTGCTCGCCCGCCCGCACCCGGACGCGTACGGCCGCGGCCTTGGCCCGCCACCAGTTTGGGATGCGACAGAGCACCCCCTCCTCTTCGTAGAGCGGCACCTCTTTCAGGAAGGTGTGCGCCTCAGCCGGACTCCATGCCAGAGGATGAAAGAGCTCGCCGGAATCGAGCAGTCGGGCGACCAAGGGACTACGCCGGCCCGCCGCATGGACCGTCGCCAGCAACTGCAGTAGGCGCTTCTGATCTCCGGCAAACTCCTGCAGTGCATGTTTCAGTGGCAGGTGCCTGGCCTTGCCAGCTTGGTCGATTCGGGTCGAGTAGGTCGCCAGGAAGGCGAAGGGGGCTGTCCCGGAACGGTTCTCGACCAGATGGAAGTAGACCCGGCCGGGCAGGTGCAACTCAGGATCGAACTGGCGCAGGTAGTCGGCCACGCTGCCGGCAGTGCTGGCCAGCCCCCGTGCAAACGCCTCCTGCAGCCGCGCCCAGACCGCGCTGACGAGGTCTGCACTGAGGTACTCGGCGCCCGCCATCAGGGGCGCGGCCGCCAGGACCGCCGTCATGTCGTCGGCCGTGATCTCGGGGCGCACGGCGGCCCGGCGCTGCTCGAGTTCCTCGGTGCGCCGAACACGCTCGGCAAACCGCCTGGCCAAGCCCTGCCAGAAGGCCAGGGACAGCGACATCGGCAGGCCGCCCCGATGGAAGGCCAGGCGGACCAGCCAGCCATCGCCTTGCCGGTACTCGGCGAAGAGCTGTTCGTAAAGCGCCGTGGTCTCGGCTGGCACTTCCGCGGCTGCCGGCGCCCACTCGAGGGCGATCTCAGCCTCGGGGAGGATTACCGCCGTCAGCTCGCGTACCGGCGTCGGCTCGACCGGATCGGCTGTTTCCCGCGACTGCATGTTCCCGCCTCTGGATCCAACGTCCCGAATCACAGGCGTCCCACAGGACGCCAAGGCTGTTAGGTACTTAGGCTGTAGGCTGTTAGGTCTTACCTCGGCGCATTCGCCGTTTCCGGATCTGGGTTCGATGACGTAACCTAATAGTCTACAGCCTAGACCGCTACAGCCTCTGGCTCTTCCATGGGACGGGCGTGGCCCCGCATGTCCCTCACCACACCGACCAGCGCATCGAGACCGGTGGCTGCCCGCTGGCGAAGTAGAAGACGGCGCCGACGACCATCGGCACGGTCGCGGCCACCACGGCCCCGGCCACCAGACCGATCATCAAGGGCTTGAAGCGGTTGTAGAGACTGACGCCGCCGTAGCGGATGGTCCCGATCTTGAGCAGGCAACCCAGCAGCAGGGAGACCGAGATCCACTGACCGTGGAAACTCCCCAGGAAGAGGAACATGACGGGATGCAGTGGCCACCAGGTCAGCCGCAGGCTGCAGCCGCCGCAGAGCAGCGCCAGGCCGGCCATGATGAAGAAGGCCAGCACCCGGGGTCCGTCCGGCTGCAGGTGCTGCAGGCGGGCCCAGCCCTGCAGGGTCCCGGCCAGTTCGCCGGCGCCTTGGCCCTCCAGCCGCTGCGTGTTGGTGACGAAGTCGCGGCCCGGGTACTCGTTGGCCGCCACCGGCCAGTTGCTCAAAGGGGCGCCGCGATCGTAGGACCAGTAGAGCGTACAAGCCACCGCCACCGGGATGAGTATCAGCACCAGGAACAGTGCGCTGCGGGCTGTGCCCAGCACGCTGACCTTGGCCATGTCGACCAGTTTCAGCGCCTGCGCCATGAACGGCATCGGCGCCCAGCCCGGGGCCAGCAGGATCGCACTGCTGGCCAAGGACATGATCAGCAGCGCCCGCGGGCCCACCGCGGTCGCCCCCAGGAACCCCATCAGCAGCGGCCCCGGCAGGAAGAAGGTCCCGAAGTGGAAAGCGCCAGTCTCGGCCACCACCCGACTGACCACGACGAACGTGGTCACCGTGATCGCGGCGAAGGCCACGGCGAAGGGCCACTCGAGCCCGACCGAGACCAGCATCGCCAGAAACACCAGCATGCCGACAGCGAAGACGCGTACACCCCAGGCCGCCCCCGCGCCGAGGGTGGCCGTCGCCGGGAACCTCCCGGCCCCGGCGTAGTGGACCGCGAACAGGCACCCCGCCCCGGCCAGTGACGCCGGCCAACTCGCGCCGGTGACATAGTGCAACCCCACGAAGGCTAGGCCGGCGCCGGCCGCCGCCCGCCCGGCGCGCCGCGCTCGGCTCGGGGTTTCGCCGGCGACCGGGAAGAAGAACCCGAGCCGGAGGGCGTTCCCGTAGTAGTGCCGGCCGGTATAGAGCATCAGCAGCAGGACCCCCGCGTAGCCGCCGGCAAAGAGGAAGGTGTTGTAGTTGGCTCCCAGGTGCGCCCCGCCGCTGAGCGACACGCCGTAGTCAGCCAGGAGCAGGGCCACACCGGTGTAGAGGTACGGCACGATGCCCACGGAGAGGGCCACGCTGGTGCGCAGAAAGTAGGCCAGACCCAGTACTGCAAAGGAAAGTTCGTACGCGAAGCCTGGCCCGTTCAGGAACGGCAGGAACGGGTAGGCCGGCTTCAGGTCCAGGTTGAGTTGGACCGGGATCAGGGCATCGGGAAACCACTGCACCAGGTAGTTGTTCATTTCCACCAGGAAGACAAACAACGCCCCGAGCTGGAAGAGGCGGTTGCGGAACACCGGTGCGGCGCGGCCATCCTCGCCCGGCAGCAGCGCCTGGGCGAACACCGAGATCGGGTACGGCAGGGCCTCGTGGTGCGCCCATTGCTGGTGCAGGACCAGCGCCAGGCCCAGCACCGCGACGGTCAGGGCCATGACGTACGGCAGCCAGAAGCGCAGCAACCCGGCCCAGGCGCGCCAGGGCACGGCCGTCACCCGGACGCGCTGGCTGCCTTCGCCCAGGCCGCGCACGTAGCCGTCGAGGATCGTGCCGTCATCGCCGTTGAGGTCCACCAGCATCGGCGCGGGCACGGCCTGCACCACGTCGACGTCCGCGCTGCGCCAACTGGGCTGCAGCCGGGCGTAGTGGTGCGTCATGATCGCGGTCGGCACCAGGTCCTGGACCAGCCCCCAGCCCGGGATGCCGCAGGCCACCAGGCCCAGGCCGGCGATCACGGCCCACTCTGCCCCGGATAGCGCCCAGCGCCGACCTGCCCAACGGCCTGCCAGCATCGCCCCCAGGACGCCCAGGATCAGGCTCCCGTAGAGCACGGCTGGCATCTGGTGCGGAATCAGCATCCGCTGCTTGATGACGAAGTCGTTGAAGAAGCAGGCGGCGCAGATGACCAGCCCAGCCAGTGCCCCCATGATGATGCTGCGAACGGTCATGGAACGCTTGTCACTCCAGCAGCGCCGCGGCGGCCTGGCGCGTGCCCTCGGGTTCCTGTGCATCCGCGGCGATGGCCGCGATGGCGGCGCGCACCGACCTCGGCTTGGCCTTGGCGCCAGCCAGGCGCATCTCGTTCACGGCTCGCTGCCTCTTCCAGCGGTCTCCGGAGGTGAGCCATTCGCACACTGCCGCCGGCCCCGGCTCTTCGTCCAGGCGCAGCAGGCTCACAGCGGCCCGGAGGCGCACCGCGTCGTTGGGGTCGGCCAGGAGATTGCGCAGGACGGGCACGCTGGCGGCCCTTTCGGCTCCCGTTGCGGCCGCCAGACCGGCGGCAGCCTCGGCCCGGCTGCCGTCGTCCTTGCCGCCGGCCAGGGAGCGGTAGAAGGGCTGGGCGGACGCCGCGCCAATCTGGCGGATCGCCTCCAGGATGTGGCGGGGTTCCAGCAGTTCGTCGTTCTGGCGCGGTTCGACCGGGCTGGGCAGGAGCGCCTGCTTGAGCTCATCCCAGTCCTCGGCCAGCGCGTCCACCTGGCTGAGGGTCTGGTACTGCGCCTGGGTCGCGGCGCCGTTCTGGGCGACCAGGAATCCCGATCCGCGGCGGCGCGACTCGTCGGTTACCGCGTCGGCGTACAGCTCCGCCAGACGCGGCAGCGCGTCACGGTACTTGAGCTCGCCCAAGGCCCAGACGATGGAGGCGCGGGACAGGCCGCTTTCCAGATCCAGGGCCTTGAGCAGCAGCGGCCCCGAGGCCGGGTCGGCGATGGCGCCGCAGGCACGGGCCGCATTCGAGCGCAGCACGCGGTCAGGGCTGGCCAGGGCCTCGTGCAGGACCGGTAACAGCGCCGGGCCGGCCGCCTTGAACACCGCCTGGGCAAAGCGGACCTGGTTCGCGGCTTCCGACTCGAGGTCGTAGGCCCGCAACAGGATCCCGGCGGCATCCGGGTGCCGCAGCAGGGCATGGCCCAAGTCCGCCAGGATCTTCTGCCGCGGTTCATCGTCGTCGGTCGCGAGCGGGACCTCCAGGAACAGCGCAAACAGGGCCGCGGTGGCATGCGGCGCCAGCGCCGCGTACAGCACCTCGCGATCGGCCGGGACTCCGATGGACGAGGTGGCGCCGAAGGCGAAGTTGCCAGGTCGATCAGCCGCGGCGAAGGCGTCCCGCAACGGCGCCATGTCCGGCACCTGGCCGCGCCGGCACAGATCGATCGTGGCCACGGCCCGGATGGTGCGGTCTGGGTCAGCCAGCAGCTTCTGCAGCGCCGCCACGATGCCGCCGTCGCCATCCACCCGAGTGAGCAGGTACAGGGCGGTGCTCCGGACCCGCAGGTTCGGGTCAGCCAACTGGGTGATCAGTGTCGGGACAAGAGCCGGCAGGTCAGGCAGGCGGTTGAGCAGCGACGCGAGGACTTCGGCGCGGAAGTAGGGGTTGGGATGCGCCAGTGCCTGGGCCAGGGTCTCGGGTCGGGGCGGGTCGAGCGTCGCGACCGCTTTGGCCGCTGCGGCCACGGTCTGCTCGAGATCCGCCTTGTCAGCAGACCCGGCGCCGAGCCTCAGTTCGACCGGGAGTTCCTGCACCGCCAGCGCCGGTGCCGCCGCCCCCGGACGCAGGACGAGCAGTCCCCGCGTGCCGAAGAGGAGGGTGCGGTCGCCGTGCCTGGCCTCGCCCAGGACGAAGCCGCCGAGGCCCGGCATCGGCCGGCGATGGTCCTGTTCCTTGGCCATCAAGGCTTGGGCGTCGCGTTGCTCCAGGTACAGCGGCTCGCCGCCGCCGCGGACCACGCCGGTTGCCGGGCTGAACTCGCCAGGCGGATGGAGCCGGTATTTACCGTCGCCGGACCGCATGTACTCGACCGCATAGGTCACCGCCAGTCTGCCGTCGTGCGCCTCGACCCCTGCCAGGTTGTTGGTGGCCAGGCCGTCGGCGGCCGTCAGCGCGGACAGCACCGCCGTCCTGGGGTCATACACCGCCAGCCCGCCGCCGTGGTCGTCCCAGCCGGTGGCCAGGTACATCCGCCCGTCGACCAGCACCCCGCCGACCACCCGGTTGGCGCACAAGCCGTCAGCCCGGGTCAACCACGTCAGCACCCGGTCCTCCCGGTCGAGGACCGCCACGCCGCGGTTGGTGCAGACCCAGGTTTGTCCGTCGGCCGCGGCGACGAGGGCGGCGACCATGTCCCCCGGCAACGAGTCGGGGGTGATGGCGGCCGAGGCGCGGCGCGCCTGGTTCTGCGGCGAGAGCAGGTACAGCCCGCCCTCGTCATCCCAGGTTTCGTAGGGCTCTGGCTGGTCTTCGCCGGGGTACTCGTAGCGCGGGCAGCGGTCCCGGCGCCCCGCCAGGACCGCCCCGCCGTCGGGCAGCCTGGCCAGCGTCCAGCGGCCCGCCGCGAAGCGGACGCCGGCGGTGCGGTGCCGGTGGGTGGTATCGTCGTAGTCTTCGACCACGCCATCCGGCCGGCGCCAGGGGAAGCCGGAGCGTAGGCCTTCGGGCAGATCCGAGTCAAACGCCTCCGCCAACCGCCGCAGTGTACCGGACTGGTCGTCGTAGTAGAACCCCGGGCCACCCGGCCCCAGGACCGGGCGGCCCTGCCAGGTCCCGAAGTAGCCGAACGGACCGTTGATGCACGACTCGCCTTGGACCGATGGGTCGAACAGCACCGGGGTCACCGCCAGCGTCTGGCGGTCGATGAGGCACGGCCGATCGCGCAGTTTGTCGTTCAGCCAGACATGACCCCAGAGCCGGCCGTCGGCCAGGGCAACCAGGTGCACCGGCTGCTCGCCGTGCACCACTGCCTGCCAGGTGTCGCTGGCTCGGTCGTAGCGCCGTACCCCGGCCTGGCCTTCAGCCCACACCCGTTCCGGCTCGATGATGAAGCGGGTCCAGTCGGCGCGCTGGCCCCCGGTGTCCAGATCCTCCGGCCCATAGACCCACAGCGTGCCGCTCGCCGGGTCGAGCCGTTGGATGTTGCGCCGGGTGCCCATCCACAGCATGCCTCCGTCGCGCGCCAGGGTCCAGACGCCGTTGTTGACCGCCTTCATGTCAGGGGTCCGCTCGCGGGGCGGCAGATCCTGGTCGAGGGCCAGGCTGGCGACGTCCCAGGGGCCCACGGTCACCCGCAACAGGCCGACCGGCGTGCCGACCCAGAGCACGTCGTCCTGGGTGGCGAGACAGAGCGCCGCCTCGGCCAGGGCGATCCGGGTAACCGGCGTGCCGTCGGGCGTGTAGACCGCTACCCCCCAGGGCATGCCCGCGAAGATGTGCTCGCGGCCAAGCGCCAGGCTCAGCACGTTCTCATTGCCCGCCAGGGCCGCCTCCACCCCAGCCGGGAGGTTGGCCCAGCCGATCGGCCTCGCCCCGGTCGCGGCCCAGCCCCCCGCCCGGCGCCGGGCCAGTTGCCGGGCTGCGGGCAGGTCCGGAAGTCCAGCGAAAGCCTGGTCGAGCGCGGCCAGGGTCGGCTCGTCGGCGTGCTGGAGGGTGACGGCCAGGATGTTGTTCACATCTTCGGGCAATGCGTTCTCATTGCGGTACTCGAACTGGGGGGAGTCATTCAGCTTGCGGAGGTCGCAGAACGGCTTGGCGCCGGTCGCCACGCGCAGGCCGAGGGCCAGGAGCTTGTCAGTCTGGCCCTGCTTCTCGTACAAGCGGAGCAGGTGATAAGCCAGGCTGTGGTAGTCGCGGAACTGGGTTCGGTTCGAGTCCCCTTTGCCGTGCTGGAAGGCAGGCAGCGCCTCGGACTCGAGGAGTGCTTCGAGATCGGGGATGGCCGCCGGGCTATCGACCCGGCCGTCGAGGTCGAGTAGCTCGAGCCGTGTCTGGGCGTCCTTCGGGTTAGCGTCGAGCATGGCCTGCAACAGCAGGCGGAGACGCTCCTTGCCGGCTTCACGGAAGCGCTCTTTCCAGCGGTAGTCGACGCCGCTGCCGCCGTCCCGGTTCGTCTCGGCCAGGGCCTTCGCCGCGCCGGCCCCGTCGCCCGCGAGCCAGAGCAGGTTGGCGCGCGCCAACGGGCTGGCCAGAGCCGGCGCCTGCGGTCTGGCCCAGGCCACGAAGTCTGCCTCGCGCCCGACCGCCTTGAACTGGGCGGCGGTCTGCTCGACCGCTGCGGCGTCGTCGAGCAGGAGCGGGTTGACCTCGTACAGTTGCAGGGCCAGGGCGAGGGCTTTGTCGGGCAGGTTCAACGCCCCGTAGAGGCGCCGGAGCCGCGCGATCAGGTCGGCCTGGAACTGGGCTTGGCCCGCGGGCGTCCCCGGCATGGACCAGGGCGCCAGCGAGGGCTGAGCGATCTGCGCCATGCCGCGAGCCTGGAGTTGTTCCTCGTCGGCGTCCGGCAGGGCCAGGCGGGGCAGGAAGGGCAGCGTCAGAGCCCTTTCGTACTCGGCGGCAGCCTCGGCGAGCTTGCGGGCATCCTCGAACGCCAGGCCTCGGCGCAGGGCCGTCGAGAGCAGGTCGAAGCCGCCCGCCTGCACGTAGGCCAGTTCGAGGACCAGCGCGGCGTCGGTCTGGCCCTGGTGCATGCGGACCCGGGCCAGGACCCGGCGGGCGGCGTTGTGGCCGGCGCTGATCTGGCCTTCGAGCGTACGGATGAGCGTCCCTTCGCGTCCCGCCGTCTTGAACTCGCCGTAGACCAGGCGGATATACTCCTTCCGCGAGGTGCCCGGCCGAGAGTCCCAGGGGGTGTAGGGGCCGTTGGGCGCGAACGGCCCTGGTAACTCCGGGGCGATCGCAGCCTGGCCGTCGGCCGGCACCGGCGTGAACTGCTCCAGAGCCAGGTCCGGGTTGCGGTCCATATCCATGACCGCCAGAGGCTCGGAGAGCAGGGCCAAAGCCCGGTCGAGCGTGCCCTGTTTCTTGAGGAAGAAGGCGTAATCGAGGGCAAACTCCAGGCCCAGACCGCTGAACCCGGACGGGGTGACCTGGAACAGTGCCAGGTTGCCCTGAGCAGCGGCGGCTTCCGGTCGGCTCACGGTGTATGGCCGAGACCGGGCTTGGTGGAACGTCCACAAACGGGCGAACTCGGTGGCGGCGTCCGGCCAGGCCTCCAGCGCGATGAAACGGCGGAGGAGCCAGTTGTCGCGATGACTGCCGGGGCCGCAGGTGAACGGTAGCGCCAGGCGACCGGCGTCGAACGCGCCGTTGTCGTGGCGTGCCGGCGGCTCGACCACGTAGAACTCCAGGGGACCGGTCTTCGCGGCCCGGGCGGTGGTGGCGTGCACGACCGCGGCGCGGTAGCAGGCGAGGGCGTCGTCGCGGCGGCCGAGGGCCAGGAGCAGGTCGCCTTCGAGCAGTTTCGTGCGGGCGGGGGGCAGGTCGGCGGCGCGTTCGCGCAGCGCGGGCAGGAAGGGCTCCGGGTTGGGCCGGGCCAGACGCACGGCGAGGTGCTCGGCTCCGGGCACCGTCAGGGTGAGCAGGAACGCCTCGACCGGCTGCTTCGCCGCCTCCAGCCGTCGAGCTTCGGCCAGGGGATCCGGGGCTGGCGCTGGCACCTGGGTGAAGGCAAGGACACTCCACAGGCCGGTCAGCCACAGCAGCCGCCGTCCTCTGGCGCGGAGCGACCCCCGTTCTTCCGTCGTCGCATTCACAGCCAGTTACTATGCTGGACCCGGGCGCGGCTGCCAGTCATGCGCTGGAAAGGCATTGAGGCCTTGTCTCGCAATGGGACCGTGGGAGCCGGGCGCAGACACGGCCGAGCCGAGCAGGAAACGGCGCTGCCAAGCCCTGGCGGCTGTTTCGTCTTCCATGCGCTATGCACAACAGGAGTCGACGGGTCCTGCGGCAGGCTGGTACTGCCGGGCTTCCGCCATGTCTGGGATACCGCGAACCAGTGTGGTGTTCCCAAAGTACCATGAACACAGACCTTTGGAGGGCAAGAGCTGGAACCGGCAGCGCGCCGTCCTGCTGGCCAGCAGGACTGTGCTCGCCCTCCATCCCGAGACGGTGCCGACGCCTGGAGGGCAAGGGCAGGGCCGGCAAGCGCCGGGCCGAACCGCAGCCGTGGCCCTGCCGGACGGCAGGGCTGGCCAGCAGGGCGCCAGGCCGGCAACGCGCCGGGGCGGCAGTCGCCGCCCCTGTGCTCGCCCTGACACCGCCTGCTACTCCAGGCTCACCCGGTAGCGGTAGTAGTCCGCCTGTTTCCAGTTCTCGGGGTCGTGCTCGCCGTAGCGCGACAGGAAGAGCACGACGTCCCCGGTCAGGCGATCCTGGTAGTAACGGAAGTTCGACATCTGCGTGAGCGGCGGCTCGCCGGGGGCGCGGCGGTCGATGACGGTGATGGTCTCGCGCCGTAAGGCGAAAGGTGCCTCCTGGACCTCGGCGATGACCAGCGGGCTGCGTGGCCAGTTCGCGTTGGCGCGTTCGCCGTCCAAGGCCAGATTGCCGATCCAGTACGCCTTGCCATTGCGGCACGAGCGCAACAGCACACTGCCGTTGGAGCCGGACTCGATGGGCTCGCCTTCCGTGCATCCCAGGGGCTCGGGTTCGGACCAGTGCCGGCCGTCGTCGGTGGAGAAACAGAGCCACTTGTAGCCGGGCCGCTCGGGGTAGGCGCTGTTATCGCCGCGCAGGACCATCGCCAGCCGGCCGTCGGCCAACTCGAGGAGGGCGTTTTCCGAGTAGCCGCGCGAGCTCTTCTCAGGGTCGACCTGCACCGGCTCGCCGCACTCCCAGCGCAGAGCGCCGTTGGCGCCGGTCTCGCCGCGCAGGACCAGCGCGGTCTCGAGCACCGTCGGCAGATTGCCGTAGTGCCGGGCGCGGCCCTGCGCGTCCACCAGCAGGCTGTAGGCTGGGAGCAGAAGCCGTCCGCTGCGGGTCTTGAGCGGATTGCAGAAGCTGATCCCCAGGCCGCCGGGAAGGTCGTGGGCGATGACCTCCTCGCCGCGCCAGGCCTGGCGTCGCGGGTCGTAGGCATCCCAGGTGACCTCGAAGCGCGTGTCGTACTGGAGCGTGTTATGGGGGTAGAGGGCGCGGCTGCAGAAGGTCAGCAGCAGGTCACGGTCGGCATCGTAGAAGGCGGCGTTCTCGGTGTAGCGCACCCGCCCCGTGGCGGTGGCGTGCGAGTGCAGGCGCAGGGTCGGCCGGCCCCAGGTCGCGCCGTTGTCGGTGCTGACGTGATCCGCGAAGTCGTCGTAGGTGTCGGACGCATCGACCCAGCCGTAGCGGTGCAGCAGGACGGACTCAGCGGCGCTGGTATAGGTCACGAAGCCGGGGAACACCGGCCGGCCCGCCCGGCAGGGCTCGAAGACCTCTTTACTGAGCACGCGCATCGTGGACCCCCTTCGGTCACTCGCCTGCCGTCCTTAGACGATCTGCAGTTGCGGCAAATGGGCGAAGTGCTCGTCTCGCGACAAGAGCGTCAGGCCGTGCTGCACCGCGAGGGCTGCCACCCAGAGGTCGTTCGACGGTATGGGTGTCCCCTGCGTGCGGAGCTGGCGTAACAGGTTGGCGTAGTGCTGGGTTGTCGTGTCGTCGGCGTAGAGCACCTGGACTCGCGGGCTGTTCAGGAAGCGCAGCAGTACCCTCTCGTTCTCGCGGCCGCGCGTGCCGCACGCGAACCCCGCCCGCAGTTCTCCGAGCACCACGACGGGCAGGCGGATCTCCTGCGCCCGCTGGATGAGCCGCAGTACCTCCGGAGCGCCGGCACACAGGTCCCGGTAGCGGTTGCTGTCGATCAGCAGCCTCATCGCCACAGATCCTCGTCCACCGCCTCGAAGGCCGCCATGGCGGCGTCGAAGGCGGGATCCTCGACCCAGGTGCCCGCCACGCTATCGAGATCGTGGTACGTCACCTCATCGTCACCCGCGCCTACCCCGCGGGTGAGGGCCTCGAGCAGCACCGCGTTGAGACTTCTGCCAGCCTGCTGTGCACGTTGGCGCGCAAGTTCGTCCACTCGCGCCGGGATGCCACGGATCGTGTATTGAATCGGCTTCATGCCTGCAGTGTATCATACAAACGCCTACAACGCCAATCCGGGCGCCATGGCTCAGTGCAGAGTTCACTTGCCCGCCGCCTCGATCAGCGCCGCGCGTCGGGCCTGCAGTCGCTCCCGTAGGCCGGGATCGGCGCTCAGCACGACGATGGCCCCGGCCTCCAGGCGCTTCAGGCGGATCGCGCCGTCCGTGTAGGGCAGGGGTTGCAGGCCATCCGGCGTGACCGCGAATGCGTCCCCGACGGTCAGCCAGCGGGGCGCGGGCAGGGGGATCGTGAGGTTCTCTTTGGGGTGTGACGTGAAGGTCTCGCGCGTGTATTCGTAGTCATGGTTCAGCAGAATCGCGGCCATGGCGTCGCGCCCCAGCGCCAGGCGGGCGGTCTCGATGTCCCCCACCCGCTGCCGATCGAGGACGCAGGATTGGGCCAGGAGCGGTGCCAGGGTCCGCAACTCCAGGTTGATGCGTCCGATCTCCGCCCACAGGGCCCGGGCCTCGGGGGCCTTCGAGATGCCGCAGCCCTCGACGGGTTCGCTGGGCTCGACATTGTAGGCAAAGTAGATCTCCCCGCGCGCTCCGGCCGCCAACGACATCAGTACCATGAAGCGCTCCTCGGCCGGGGTCGGGAACCGGCACCAGCCCGCACTCAGGTTCGGTGCGATCCGGAAACACTGGGGGATGAAGCAGACGGGTTTCGGCGCCAGCAGCCGGGCGTAGAGTGCCACGTTGGCCGCAATCGTGTCCAGCGCTTCGCCGGGCACGGGATAGGTGTCCTGGTAGCCCACGTCGACGAGATCGTAGTCCACGGCCCGTGGCCAGACCGGCGGGTTGATGGTGACCACGATCGGCCGGGTGCGGTCGGCGGTCCGGATCGCCTCGAAGCGGGTGCGGACGTCGACGATCGGCTCCCGGCCCGGTTCGTCAGCGAGGTACCAGGCCCCGATGGCAGGATGGTCGGCGTAGCGCGCGACGTGCCTGGCGTAGGGTACGACGGCGAAGCCGAAGCGGGCCGCGATCGTGGGGTCGCCGCCGCAGTTGACGTAGTCCGGAACCAGCGTATCGATGTAGTGTCGGCGGCAGTCTTCCAGCCAGGCGTCGGGGGCCTGACCGCTGCTCTGTCCGGCGACGGCGAAGGTATCCAGATAGTCTCGCAGCCACTCGCGGTCTGCCGGCGGCGTGTAGTCCGCGCTGACCGTCTGGCGCTGGACACGGTACATCCCCACCGGGAAGCGGGCCGGGAAGGCGGCCAGGAAGGCGTGGCAGGCACCGGCTGCGGTCTGCGCGCTCAGGACCACGGCCGTTCCCGGCTCAAGGGCTGCCGAGAAGGTCAGGCGGACCGGCAGCAGCTCGCCCGCGGCGAGGCTCGTGTCGGGCCCCTGCCAGGCCACGGTGACCGGGGCGCCGGCGAGGGTGATCTGCTGGAGCGCCGTTGCCTGGTTTCCGCGCAGGTAGGCCCATGCCCCCCGCAGGTCCTCGTCGAAGGCGAGGCTCGCGAACGCGGCCGGCCCCGGTGCGAAACGGGCTCTGGTCTCGAGCACCCGTCCGCCGGCTTCCTGCAGTACCACCGCGAGCGTCTCGGGCAGCGGGGCCCCGCGCAGCAATTTGAGGCTGAGGATACCCACCGATCCCGGGGGGATGCTGCTTGGGATCGTGCCTGCGAACACGATCTCCGTCGTCGCCCCGGCCAGGAGGACCTCCGGCCCCGCGGCGTGGCACCCGTCAAGCCAGGTGTCGGTCACGCGCAGGGCCTCGGGCCCGCGGTTGTGCAGCGCCAGGCAGAGGTTGTGGTAGACGGGCGAGGCGTCGGCGGCCGGGGTCGTCCAGCCGCCAATGACCTCGATGCTGCCGGCCGGCAACGCCGGCGCACCCACCGGCAGCGGTCGGCGCGCAGCGCTGGAGAGGGGGTCCGTGACGCTGGTAGGCAGGGGCTCGCCGCGGTACCGCGCCGCCACCTGCGCCGCGGTCAGTGCCCCGTCGTACAGGGCGATATCGTCCAGCCAGCCGCTGAAGGCGTGCCCCTGGCCGCGCCGGCCGATGAGCAGCGGGAAGCTCGAGGCGACCCGCGGCTTACCCCACAGGCTGCGATTCTGCAGCGTGCCATTGACGTAGAGCGCGACCCCGTAACCGCGCAGGCTGGTCACCAGCACCAGGTGCACCCACTCGCCCTGGGCCACCTTGACCAGACCGCGGTAGTCCCCATCCTGTCCCCACCAGAAGTCGGTGCCGTAGCCCCAGTTCAGCCCCCAACCGCCGTAGGCCAGCGGCTGGTCTGCCCGCGCCATGATGACCCGGTCCTGGGTCTGCCCCATATTCTCGAGCTTCGCCCAGACCTCGAGACTCAGCGCGTCGTCGACGTCAAAAGCCGGGCTGGCGGGGACCTCGACGTCGTCATCCTGCCCATCGAAATGGAGGCCGCCACCGAATTGGCCGGTGGACCAGGTGGCGCCGTGGATCACTCCGTCGTGGCCGTTGCCGGAGGTGTCACGCAGCACGGTTCCGGCGCCCTGGTCGAAGTCCCACGAAGCGATGATTCGGGGCTGGGCCCAGCCGGCGCCAGCACCCACCAGCCAGAGCAGAACCGTCGAAGCGGTGAGTGTACGCATGGGTGTGGCCTCCGTTGCAGAGGTTCAGGCAAAGGGATTGACCACGGTCACGCCGTCATAGTCCTGGCCGGCATTCAGGTCTTCGCTGTACAACGTGTGGCAGCCGAGTTCGGCGGCTGCTGCCACGATGGCCGCATCCCAGTACGAGATCCGGTGGCGCTCACGGATCGCGGTCGCCGTGAGCACCAGTTCCCGCGTCACTGGGAGCACGGGGAAGGGGGCCAGGGCGCGCAGGATCTCCAGCGCGGTTGTGTGCGCGATGCACAGGCGCTTCTTGCAGACGGCGGCATGGTAGAACTCCTGCAGCACCTGCGCCGAGAAGCCGATGCCGGGTTGGGTCAGCAGACTACGGGCGATGCCCCGCTTGGTCAGATCCTCAACGGCCGCCGAGCCCGCATAGAGCAGGACGTTGGTGTCGATGAAGCATTCAGCGGTCATGGAGATCCTCCCGCCGCAATGGCCCCACCGGCCTGTGGTTCTTCCCGGCGTCCAGAGCCCTCAGGAGTTCACTTGTCTGCTGCTCGCGGCTTGGCCCGGTCGGGCTCAGGTCTTCCAGGTAGTCGCGGAGCATGGCCGTGACCGTGGTCTCCCTCTCCGCTGCCGCGATCCGGGCTCGGCGATAAAGATCGTCCGCGACGGTGATCGTGATGTTCGGCATCTGCAGGTCTCCCTGGCGCGTACCTGCCTATACATTAAATGTGAAAATGTGAAATGCGACTCACAGCCCAAGCCCGGCAGCGAGGTGCAGGTTCAGAATCCACGCCTCAACGTGTCCTGCAGGCGGCCTCAAGGCTGAACTCTGAACGAGGACCGCCGTCCGTTTGTGCAAGGCCTGGGCACTACTCCAGGATCCACTCTGGCAGGCGCTCGGTGTTGTGGAAGCCGCCGGCGAAGATGGGGGCCCAGGCCAGCAGGTTCTCGGCTCCCGGCGAGGCCCGGTAGAGGTTGGCGTAGAAGGTGGCGCCGCTCGCCAACGGCGTCGCCAGCAGGCGGTCTAGGGGTAGGGCCAGGCGCACGGTCCAGCGCTCCGCGGGGGTCGCCTCTGACGCCACTTTCTCGCCGAGGTCCCAGACGCCCGGGGCCTCTTTGTGCAGGAGACGTGCCGCCTTGCCATTCGGGGCGATGCAGAGCTGGCGGTAGGCGCCGCCGCGCTGCGCTGCGAAGAACAGCTCCCAGTCGTCGCCGTCCCAGACTGCAGCGCCGCTGACGAGCTTGGCCGGGTCGGTCCACTCGGTCAGTTGCAGGTAGAGGAAGCGGCCATCGTGGGCCAGCCTGGCTTCGAGCTTGCGGGGGGTGGTGTCGCCGGCGATCCCGCCCCAACCCGGCTGCACCGGCACGGCAGCAAAGTCGACTCGGGCGGGGTCGCCACCGCCGTCCGCGATCTTCGGCACGCGCGTTGAGCGCACGGCCTCGGTCTGCTTCTGCTGATGCTGTGCGTAGAGTTTGCGGCCCTCGACCATGTAGTCCCAGATGCCGGCGCGGAAGACGGCGACGCGGGTTCTTTCCGTGGCCGTCTGGGCGGCGCCTTCGGCCTGGGCCATCAGCGCGGCGAAATCCGCCAGGCGTGACTCGGTGCCGAGGGCGCCCCAGGCCAGCGCCTCGGTCTGGTGCTGGTGGCTCGGTGAGGTCTGGATGGCCTCCGGGTAGTTCTTCGGGTTCGAGTACGCCTCCTCGATGCCGGCGTAGAGCGCCGCCATAGGCTTGGCCGCGGCACCGTAGTAGCGCGTGAAGAACTCGTCGATCAGGCGGTCGCCGTCGAGGGTCGGATCGTCGGCGAGCTTCAGGGTCACGTAGAACTCGAGCTGGTCCATCAGGTAGGTCTCGCCGAACTCGCCTGAATGCTCCATGAAGATGCCCTTCAGCCGGGCCTGATTGTAGAGCTTCATCTGGCGCACCGCGGTGTGCGCGAAGAAGCCTGGGAAGTAGTGGAAGTTGCCGAACTTGGCGTTGAGGGCCGGGAAGCAGTAGTACAGCCAGAGGTACAGGGGCCGCTCCGGCTCGCGGTTGCGCCAGTCGTTGAGCACCTTGAGGTCATTGACCTCCATCGACGGGCACCACCAGTTACGGGTGTGCAGGCACATCTGGACCACGACGTTGGGCTCCAGCCTGACCGTCTCCGGGTAGTAGCCGTAGTCGGCGTAGGCCAGGGCGCCGATCCACTTGTCGGGATGGGTCTTGCGCACTTCGCTGGCGACCTTGTTGACAAAGCTCCAGATGTAGTTGCTGGCCTTGCCGTTGGTGAACTGTTCGTTGCTCATCTGAGCCTGGTTGAGTTCGGCCAGGCAGCGCGGGCACTTGCACCACTGGTTGTTGTCCATGGGCACCAGCCCGAAGACATCGCCCTCGGCGGTGGCGCCGGCCTGCTTGCCCTTGCCATCGAAGTAGTCGCGGGCATCCTGGATGACCTGCTGGATGAGTTCGGGGTTGGTGTAGCAGACCTGCGGGGGCTGGCCTTCGTAGCCTTGCGCGAACCAGTCCGGGTGCTCTTTGAGGAAGCGGTCATAGTAGCCCTGGAACGAGTGGCAGACCCAGAAGGCCTGGCCGCCGATGCGCATGCGCAGCTTCCAGAGGGCGACATCCTTGGCGGGGATGCGGTCCGGGGGGCCGGGGAGGTAGAGCGCGGTCGGCGTGATCCAGCGGTGGATCATGGCGGGGGCCCGCCGCCGGTCCTGCGCCGTAACCGTCAGCGTCGGCGTGCTCGGGCAGACGGTCCCCAGATCCGTCGGCGCGTACCAGCGGACGTCGCAGTAGCGCTCGAGGAAATCGTAGGTGGCGTAGAGCGTGCCGTGATCGCCAAACAGCTCCGGCGGCGGGGCGGCGCCGGTGCCGCTGACGCTGTCCACGGGGAGGCCCTGAGCTTCGTCGAAGTGGTACAGACAGGCGGTGGCGGCGTCCGGCGTGTAGGGGCCGCCGGCAGCCTCTGCCGGCATGGCCCGCACCACGGTCGAGACCCGGACCTCGTCGATGCGGCCGCGCAGGGCGTTGCCGACGGGTGAGGCCATGGCGCCGACGCCCAGCGCCGTCCCCTTGCAGGTGGTCTTGATGTAGCTGGTCTCGCCCTGCAGCACACCATCGACCCAGAGGGCCATCTTGCCGGCCTTGGCGTCGTAGGTGCCGGCGACGTGATGCCAGCCCTCGGACAACTCTTTGGAGGCCAGTCCGTGGCCCGCTTTGCCGTCGTAGGTGGTGTAGGTGACGACGCTCGTCCCCATCTCGCGCTGCAGAATGTGGTACGTCCACGGGTCCGTACCGTCCAGGCGCAGGATGGTGCCGTGATGCGCATCGGTCTTCGCCGCCGGCAGCCAGACCCAGGCTTCGAGCGTCCCGGCCTCGTCGCTGAAGGCGCAGTCCTGGACCCCGAGGACATCCTTGGCGCCATCCAAGTCGAGAGCCTCCCCGAATCTTCCCTCCACCCGTTTCACGCCTGCCGTGGCTGCGGCCGGATCGCCAGCGCCGTCACGGCCCAGCAGGACGAGGGTGTCAGGCAGAAAGCGGACGATGTACTCCTGGGAGCCCAGGCCCTGGTTGTCGATCTGCAGGGCCCGCGTGGCAGCGCTCGCACCGACCAGAATGCGTGGACCCGCTACCGGCGCGCTGTCGGGCATAACCGGCAGGACAGCTCCCGTGATCCGGCGCACATGCTCAACGAGTTCGCGCACCGCAAAGGCAGCGGCCGGTGAGGGCTCAGCCGCTACCACCACCGTGACCGCCGGCTTGGCGTCGCGTACCAGCGTGAAGCCGGCCGGGGCCTGAGCCGTGGCGACGGCCGATCCGGCCAATGCCGCCAGTGACATCCACTGCGTAACCTTCATACCTGCTCCTTGGCTTGGGTTCCGGATGGCCATGGGTGTTCCTTGAGGACGAAGCGGAAGCGGCTGCCGCGGCCCAGGGCGCTGTCGAGTTCGATGCTCCCGCCGTGGATCTCGGCGATGCGCCGGGCGATGGCGAGTCCCAGGCCGCTGCCGGTGCTGGGGGTCGCCGTCGCCGCCTTGCCGCGGACGAAACGGTCAAAGAGGTGGGCCTGCTCGGCGGGCGCAATCCCCGGCCCGTTGTCGGTGATCACGACGGCGAGGCGTGGCCCCTCGGGTTCGATAGCGACGGTGACCGTGCCGCCGGCCGGAGTGTAGCGCAGGGCGTTGTCCACCAGGTTGGTGAGCGCCGTCGTCAGCGGCTGCGCGTAGCCGAGTACGACGGCGTCGGTCTGCAGCGCGACTGGCAGCAGGGCGACGCCACGGCTGCTTGCCAGGGGCTGAAGATCGTCGACAATCTGTAACGTAATATCCTTTAGGGCAATTATTTCCATATCACCCGTCGGCATTCCTGACTCCAACTGCGAGAGCTGCAGGGTCTCGTTCACCAACCGCTGCATCCGCTCGGCCTGGCGCGCGATGATCTGCAGGAACTCGCGCGCTGACGCCGGCAGCTCCGCGGCGCTGGCGATGAGGGTGTCGGTGGTGGCGGACATGATCGCCAATGGGGTACGCAGTTCGTGGGAGGCATTGGCCACCAGTTCGCGGCCCATGGCCTCCGCCCGGCGGGCTTCGGTGCGGTCGCAGAGGACCAGCACCGCGCCGCCGTCATCCCCGCTGGCCTGTTCGAGCGGGCTCACCGCGACGTGGATGATGCGGTCCCCCCGGCGCACCTCGCCCAGTTCGACCGCCGCTTCCTGGCGTTGGGCCAGGGCGCGCTCGATGACCGGCGCCAGCACGGGCGGCGGCGCGAAGGCGGTCCCCGGCGTCAGACTGCCGACGGCCAGGAGCCGCGCGGCGGCTTCGTTGGCGTAGATGATGCTCCGCGAGGGCGCGAGGGCGATGACGCCATCGGACATACCGGCGACGATGGCGCGGGCCTGGTTGCGCTCGCGCCGCAACTCGCCGAGCGTCCGCCGCAAGCTCTGCTGCATCGTCCCGACGGCCTCGGCCAGGCGGCCGATCTCATCGCTGCCCCCGACCGGCGCCCGACACTCGAAATCGCCCGCGGCGATGCGCTCCGCGACGCGGGTCATCTCCTCCACCGGCTGGGCGATGCGCCGCGCCAACCAGAGGCTGAGCACGCCGACCAGGACCAGCGCCGCCACGGCGGTGCCGGCCAGCATGCGCCCCATGTGCGCCATCTGCCGACGCACCGGCTCGATCGGCAACGCCAGGCGGACCGTGGCCGGCCCCGTGCCGCCCAGCAGGACCGGCAGGCGCAGGGTCACCGTGTCGTCCAGAGGCGTATTGTCCTGCAGGCTGCGGCGTTGCAGGTTGAGGATGGCGGGCAGGCACTCGGGACGGGCCCGCTGCAGGCAGCGCGCGCTCATGCTGTCGGCCAGGACGCGCCCCTGCGGATCGATCAGCGAGACCCGCCCCTGGAAGCGCTCGTTGAGGCGGTCGCAGGCGAGGTCCAGCGTGCCGCGATCACCCCTCTCGGCAGCCCGTACCATGCTCTCGATCTCGAAGGCGAGGGCGCGTTCGAAGGACTCGGTGGCGCGGGTGATGTAGTCGCGCTGTAGTCCGTAGTGCAGGGGGATCGCCAGCAGGGCGAGCGAGCACAACACCACGGCGGCATAGGCGCCCAGCAATCGCGTCCAGAGGGCGTGCCCACGTGCCGTGGTGGTGGACGGTGCCGGACTCATGACACCTCAACCAGCCGGTAACCCACACCCCAGACGGTGACCAGGTTGCGGCCGGCCTCGCCAAGCTTGCGGCGGATGGTGCGAATATGGGCGTCGATGGTCCGTTCGAGGACGGCACCGCCGCTGCCCAGGGCCTGGTCGCACAACAGCTTGCGCGTCAACACCCGCCCGGAGTTGGCGACGAAGTAGGCCAGCAGATCGAACTCCGAGCGCGTGAACTCGATGGCCTCGCCGGCGACCACAACGCCGCGGCTGGCACGATCCATGGCGATCGGGCCGAAGCAGAGCGCGGGCTCGGGTTCGGTCGGGGTGGGGCGGCGGCGCAGGGCTGTGGCCACCCGCGCCAGCAACTCGCGGGTACGGAAGGGCTTGGCCACGAAGTCGTCGGCGCCGAGGTCGAGGGCTTGAACGACCGTCTGCTCGTCGCCCAGGGCACTGACAACGATCACCGGCACCGCGGCGGTCGCGAGGTCGGCCTTGAGATCGCGCAGCAGGTCGAGGCCCGAGGCATCGGGCAGGCGCAGGTCCAGTAGCACCAGGTCGGGCCGACCAGCCTGCAAGCGTGCGGCCGCCGCGGCCCCGTCGCCGGCCAGTAGGACCCGGTGCCCGAGAGTCGACAGGTTGACCTCGAGGACGCGGGCCATGTCGGCCTCATCCTCGATAACTAGAATGGTCGATGGCGTGTCGGTGTGGTCCATGGCCGTCGCTGCGCTCCTGGACGACGACCGCGTTGGTCGTCGGTTACCCTTAGTGTACTGGCGCGGCCCGTGGCCCGCCAACGGGGTGCTTTCGCCGGCGTGCCTGCGGGCCTCTGAAGAATGCGTGAATAGCATCGCCGCAGGGCGGCCGTTGCCCTCCACACCCGCGGGCCACGTCGGAAGGGTGGTGCCGCATCCTTGACGCTGGCCCCTGCTTCCCTATATTCGTTCGTTGCACATACTGCGGCGCTGGTCTCGGCGGCGCCGACGTCGTTCCTCACGCAGGAGAGGGTAGCCGTATGGATGTCATGGAAGCCGCACGGGCGGCAAAGCGGGCTTCGACCGTGCTCGCCGCGGCGGATACGAAGAGCAAGAATGCGGCCTTGGCCAGTGTCGCCGAGGCTTTGACGCGCCGTGCCGCCGAGATCGCCGCGGCGAACGCCGAGGATCTGCGTTGTGCCCGCGAGACGCAACTGGCCGCACCCTTGCTCAAGCGCCTCAAGTTCGATGAGGCCAGTGTGGCGACCGCGGTCGCCGGAATCCGCAGCTTGATCGGTCTGCCGGACCCCGTCGGTCAGACCCTGACCGCGACCGAGCTTGACCAGGGCCTCGACCTGTATCGGGTCAGTTGCCCCATCGGGGTGATCGGCGTCATCTTCGAGTCGCGGCCCGACGCGCTGGTGCAGATCTCCACGCTCTGTCTGAAGAGCGGCAATGCCGCCCTGCTCAAGGGCGGCAGTGAGGCCGCGCACACGAACCGCATCCTGGCTGAGATCATCGTGCAGGCGTCCGAGGCGGCCGGCATGCCGGTGGGCTGGCTGCAGTTGCTCGAGACGCGGGCCGAGGTCACGGCCATGCTGGCGCTGGATACCGACATCGACCTGATCGTCCCCCGCGGCTCCAATGCCTTCGTGCGCCATATCATGGACCACTCCAACATCCCCGTGCTCGGCCACGCCGATGGCATCTGCCATGTCTACGTCGATGCCGCGGCGGATCTGGACATGGCGGCGGCGGTGGTGGCCGACGCGAAGTGCCAGTATGTGGCCGTCTGCAATGCCACGGAGACGCTGCTGGTGCATCAGGCCGTGGCCGCGCTGTTTCTGCCGCGCCTGCGCGATGCCCTGGCGGCGCACCACGTCACCCTGATTGGCTGCCCGCGCACCGCAGCCCTGATCGCGGTTCAGCCGGCGACCGAGGCCGACTGGCGTACGGAGTACCTGGACTACACCCTCTCGATCCGGGTCGTGGATGATCTGCCGCAGGCGGTCGAGCATATCAATACGTACGGCAGCCGCCATACCGACGCCATCATCACGCGTGACCGGGCGACCGCCGCCGCGTTCATGGATCAGGTCGATTCGGCCAACGTTTTCTGGAACTGCAGCACGCGTTTCAGCGACGGTTACCGCTATGGCCTCGGGGCCGAGGTCGGGATCAGCACCAGTAAGATCCACGCCCGCGGCCCGGTCGGCCTCGAGGGCCTGCTGATCTACAAGTGGAAGCTGCTCGGGAACGGCCAGACGGTCGCGCCTTACGCCGCCGGGACAAAGCCCTTCACCCATCGCCGCCTGCAGCGCTCCTGCCCGCTGTAAGGAGCCGACGAGCACACTGGACGCACTGGACACCCCCAGGGGCGGGCGCGGCGCGCCCGCCCTCGCCAGAGGGGACCTCAGCCCGGTCGCGCCGCCGCGACGTGGGTTGCGACCGCGGCGACGGTGTCGATCCAGACACCATGGGCCGGATCCTGGCACCAGGCACAGAGGCGCTCCAGGGTCTCCGGGGTGACGCACTGCCGCGGCAGGTTCGAGACGTCATGGCCCACAAAGACCACCCAGAGGCCATGGGCGGCCGCCTGCTCGATGGTGGCGACCAGGCGCTCGAAGGGCACCCCGTCCATCTCGGTGCCCCCGAGGGCGGCCAGATCGCAGAAGTCGGGGCGGTTCTGGAACTCCTCGCGGAAGCCCCGCCCCGCCAGGAACAGCCGGGCCACGGCCGGCACATAGCTGCGGCGGTTGACGCCGCGGCCGACGAACGTCTGCCCACAGGGGTAGGCGAAGGTGACCGGAGTGACCTCCAGCAGCTCCCGCAGGCGGCGGTTGGCTTCGGCCAACTCCTCCTCCATCTGCTCGACCGTGCCATTCTCCAGGACGTTCCGGACGCCCCAGACGAAGTTGCCGCTGCAGGTGTGGCGCAGGCTGTGGTTGCCGATCTCATGCCCGGCGGCGAGGGCCTGACGCCAGTCGGCCAGGCGCTCCTCCACGCGCCCGGGACTGACGTAGAAGGTCGCCCGGGTGCCGCTGCGTGCCAGCGCGGGGACACCTTGATCGAGTTGGCTGGGACGGGCGTCGTCGAAGCTGAGGCTGACGGCCACGCGGGCGCCGCGCGGCCAGGCAAAAGGTGGAATGGCGGCCATGCTCGTCCCTCTTACGCCAGGCGGTGTTCGGTGGTGACCACGAGTTCAAGACGAGTGCCCGGGTGCAGCGTCTGCGGACAACCGCCGGCTGCCTCGATCTCCATGAAACAGGTCGGGTCGCTGTAGACGCTGAAGCGGATCGGCGGACCATCCGGCTCGTGCTGCGGCGCCCGGTCAGTCAGGTCGGTATAGCCCAGGCCGGGGGCCAGGGCGGCCGCGCTGCGGCGGACGGTGAGCCCACGTCTTGGGTCGATAAACTCGATGTAGCTGACCTCCGCTGCCAGCCCCAACTGGAACCGCGGTCCGCCCGCGGTCTGGACATGCCAGAGGCCGTCCCGGCACTGGCGGCGCTCGTCGCTGGGCCCGTAAAGATCCCAGACGCAGGGGGTGCCCGCCGCCGGAAAGCGCGCCTCGCAGCCTTCCCCGCAGTCGAACTGCGCCAGGGTCCAGGGGGCCAGCAGCAGCGTCTCGCGCGGCCGGGCGCTCGTGCCCAGGTACTCGATGACCTCGGTGATCTCCAGGGTGACGGCACGGGGCCCGGGACGGACTTGGATGTGGCGCTCAAAGGCGGTGGGAATGCCGACTCCCTGGTTGTTGATCAGGTCGATCTCCGCCCGCAGGACGGCGCGGTCGCTCGCGGCCGAGGTCACCCAGTAGCGCGCGCCGCTGAGGCCCGGCGGCACGCGCCAGATGCCGGTGCAGTACTCGTAGCCGAGGCGGGACCCCTCGGGAGCGGGCCAGAGGCCGTCGCCGCCCGGGTTCAGGTAACGCTCGCGACTGCTGGTCCCCGTGAAGGCCTCTGGGTTGACGCGATTCAGCACCTGGCCGGCGAGGACCGTGAACAGCCGGCCCTCGAGGTCCAGGCCGGCGACGACGCCGGCCGCTTCCGTGCCGATCAGCAGGCAGCGGCGGTGGTTGGTCTCGAACAACTGGAGCAGTTCGCGGACAGTCATCGTGGAGACTCCTCGGTTGGGCGGCGGCGGGACTCAAAGCTCAGTTCGGCCATGGGTGGGCCCTCGCGTTCAGAGCAGGTTGGCCGCGGTCTCGGCCAGGGCACTGCGTTCGCCCTTGACCAGCGTGATGTGGGCGCTTAGCGGGCTGTCGCGGAAGCGGTCTACCAGGCAGGTCAGGCCGTTGGTGCGGGCATCCACATAGGGATTGTCGATCTGCTGCGGATCACCGGTCAGCACGACCTTGCTGCCGGAGCCGACACGCGTGATCACGGTCTTCACTTCGAGCGGGGTGAGATTCTGCGCCTCGTCAATGATGATGAACTGGTTGGGGATGCTGCGGCCGCGGATGTAGGTGAGGGGTTCGACGCTGATCTCCTCGCACTCCATGACGTCGTTGGGCAGCGTGCGGCTGGGGCAGAGCCGATCCTGGCTGCGGATCAGGTCCAGGGCGTCGTAGACCGGCTGCATCCACGGACGCATCTTCTCGCCCAGGTCGCCGGGCAGGTAGCCGAGGTCGCGGCTGACGGCGATGGTCGGGCGGAAGACGATCAGGCGGAGGTAGCGGTTCTCGGCGAAGACCTGGTGCAGCCCGGCGGCCATCGCCAGGAGGGTCTTGCCCGTTCCGGCCTTGCCAGCCAAGGTGACCAGGGGAACGTTCGGATTGAGCAGTGCGTCGAGCGTGAACGTCTGCTCGATATTCAGGCTGCGAATACCGCATACGACCTGGGTGGTCTCGACGAGCGGCCAGAGGGTGTGGCCGTCGGCGTCAACCCGGCAGGCCTGGGCGTGCTTCGCGTTCGCCTGGTCGCGCAGGAATGCGTACTCGTTGGGGGCGGTATCGAGGTCGGGGATCTGCACACTGCGGCCCGTCTTCAGGATGTCGATGAGGGTCCCGTCGACCTCCAGCGTCTGCCACCCTCTCAGCATGTCGGTGTCGCGCCGACGCTCGGGGTGGTCGTCGCGGGCCTCGATCGCAAAGACATCGGCCCGGACCCGGAGGTTGATGTTCTTGGTCACGATGGTCACGGGAATCCCGGGGTCGGTGCGGTGCAGGAAGGCAGCGGCGTTGAGAATGCTGTTGCCCACCCGACTCTCGCGACGTCCGCGGAAGATCTCGGCACTGTCCTCACTGGGCGGAACACGGCAGAGGATGCGGAGGCTGCCGCCGTTGTCCAGAGGGACGCCGGCACCGACCGAGCCGCGGCCACGCAACTCATCGATGAGCTGGGCCACCGTGCGGGAACTGCGACCCCGTTCGTTCGGGTCGTGCTTGAAGGTGTCGATTTCCTCGATAACTTCGAGGGTCAGGATCACTTCGGCGCCTGGGTAGTGGAACAGTGACTGCGGATCGAAGAGCAGGATGTTCGTGTCGAGGATGTAACGGTGAGCTATCACAGCGAACTCTGTCCTCGTCTGCGGCGGCGTTCACCCAGGTGCGACGGCCGGTCGTCTCAGAGCCGCTAACATACTGGACCCAGGCGCGGGGAGCAACCGCCGGGGGAAGGGTGCACATGCAGAGGACACCGCTGATCTTCCGTTTCGGTGACCGGGAGTTGGTCTGCGACGGTCAATGTTTGATCATGGGCGTTCTTAACGTCACCCCCGACTCCTTCTCGGACGGTGGCGAGCACGCCAGTACCGAGCGGGCGGTGCAGCACGGCCTGGAACTGCTGGCCCAGGGCGCGGCCTGGCTCGACATCGGCGGCGAGTCGACGCGGCCGGGAGCGGCCGAAGTGCCCGCTGCCGAGGAGATGCGACGCGTGGTCCCGGTCATCCGGGAACTCCGTCAGCGCACCGACGCGCTGATCAGCGTCGATACCATGAAGGCGGCGACGGCGCGGGCGGCGCTGGCGGCCGGGGCGCACGTGGTCAATGACGTCTCCGGCCTGCAGGCCGACCCGGACATGGCCGCCGTGCTCGCCGAGAGCGCGGCCGGATGTATCCTGATGCACCTGCGCGGCACGCCGGCCACCATGCGCTCCCTGACCCAGTACGCCGCCGTGGTGGCCGACGTCTGCACCGAGTTGGCGCAGCGCCTGGAGGATGCCGTTCACCGTTCCGGCCTCAGTCCGGAGCATTTCATGCTGGATCCCGGGATCGGTTTCGCGAAAACCGCGGAGCAGAGCCTGGCGCTGCTGGCTGGCGTGGCACGGCTCCGGGAGCTGGGACGGCCCGTGCTGATGGGGCCGTCGCGCAAGTCGTTCATTGGGCAGGTCCTGGGGCAGCCCGATCCGCGGCAGCGTGTCTGGGGTACCGCCGGAGCGGTCGCGGCCTGCGCCCTGCAGGGGGCCGACCTCGTGCGGGTGCACGATGTGCGCGAGATGTCCGAGGTCGTGCGCGTCTGCCTGGCTATCCGCTCGGCATAGCCAGACGGTGGTCCCCTCGTCAGGACGCAGTACTTCCGTCGGACCATGGTGTAGATTGGTGTCATTGGGGAAGCCGCCCTAGGGTAAGGGCGGCACGTACGGGTCCCGGGTGCGAACCATCCGGCCAGGAGGCGAATCATGATCACGGCCTGTCAAAGACTGACAAAACTGACACTCGCCGGAGGTCTGCTGGCGACCCTGTGGCTGACCGCCCTGCCGGTCGCGGCCGTGGAGGCCCCCGAGGCCGTCAAGGCGGCCATCGTGGCGAGCTTCCCCGGCGCTACCATCAAGGCGGTGCAGCGTGAGCGTGAGCGCAAGGTGACCTACTACGAGGTCGAGATCGCTTGGAAGGACCAGGAACTCGAGGTCGAGGTCGCTCCGGATGGCGCCCTGGGCGAAGTGACGCAGGAACTCAAGGAGGCCGACCTGCCGGCCGAGATCGCGGCCAAGATCAAGGCCCTGGTCGGCACCGGCAAGCTCAATGAGGTCGAACGTACGGAGGTGCGCGGTGTGCCCAGGGGAAACACCTTCAAGCCGCAGAGCCCGCCCAAGATCGTCTATGAAATCACCTACACGGACGCCCCTAAGAAGAAGACCGTCGAGGCACGCCTGGGGGCGGATGGCGCCGTCATCGCGAGCGCCGATGATGACAACGCTGATGACGCTGACGACGCCGAGGATGATGACGAGGGCGAAAACGAGCACGGGCACCAGGACCGGAAGTGACTGCGGCATGATCAGGCGGGATGCCGATGAGCAGCCTGCCGGTTGCGGATGATCGGCAGATGCCCGCCTCTTGGACTGGCGGGGGTCGCATGCTGGAGTCCGAGATCAAAGCGTCCCAGGCTGAAGCCCCCGCGGCGCTACCGCCAACCCCGTACTGACTGGGGCACCACCGAGCGCCAGCCCGGCAGGCCCACCGTGGCGCCCATACCCTGCCATCACGACGCCCCCCCGCCGCGTCTCTGCCACACGAGGGTTTCAGGGTATGTCCGCGCGTCGTCACCGCGGCGTCTCTGAGCTCTCTTGCAGAGCCCCCTGGCGTTCGGACACTTGAGGCTGAGCGCATCTCGGGCGGGGGGAACCGTGCGGCAGGGCTTGACTCAGAACCTGCACAAGGTGGCCAACAACATGCGCTTCCCGATTCCTCCCTGGGGGCGGGTCCCGCATCTGGCCAGCCATGCGCTGGGGCTGGCCCTGCGGCAGTTGCCCGGGGACTGGCAGAGGCGCCATGGGCACGGGGTCTATCTGGCGGAGACATCCGTGGACCTGAGCCGCTTCCGCGGGACCTGCTACCGTCCCGAACTCCACCTGCCCGCCCACGACCTGCTGCAGGCCTACTTCGACCGCTGGCAGATCGAGGTCAACCACCGCGACGACAAGCAGCAGATCGGCATCGCCGACCCCCAGGTCTGGAACGACACGTCCGTCGACCGCCAGCCCGAATGTCTAACCGCCAGAGCGCTCTTGCAGAGCGCAATCGTAGCACCGCCAACCGCCAGGGCCTACGCCGCCCCCCACGTTGTCCGCCCCGCTTTCGCGAAAACCGCACGTCGCCCGCGCCCAGCGCCTGCCTTCGCGAAACCGTGCCGAGCGGAAGCATGCCTTGCGCTGCTTTCGCGAAAGGCCATTTGGCCCACGGAATGGCTGGTGTCTTCGCGAAACCGCTGGTGAAGCGTAGACGTTCGTCGCTTGCTTCCGCGAAGACAGTGCGGCCCCTCTTGGCGTGCCGCGAAGACGCCTTCAACCCTGCCGGGGGATGGATTGGGGGACCCCTAGCGGCTACGGCTCCCCGCAGGCCTCCGCACCAATGTTCCGGGACTGCTTGACACGAGCCCTCCAATCGGTTTATAATATTATAAATAGAAGCATTCTTTTAGGACTTTCATGAGTAACCTTGGACCCTCGATGTCTCTGGGATCGGGTATGGGGCGGCCCGAGCGCCACGCCGCTCTGGCGTTCAATGCGGCCCTGGCCACCTGGGATGCCTCTGCCAGCCTCGTACGCTGGGTGGCCCGGCACTGGGGGGGGCAGGCGGGTGGTCGTCAGCCGGGGGCAGCGGTTGGGGCCGCGGCGACGGCAACACCTCGCGGCGAGCCGTTGCCGCGGCTCTACGCAGCGTCTACGACGCTCCGGTACCGCCAGATAGCGGCACGGTTTGCGGCCTGGAACAGCACGGCCGGTCGACACGCTGCCGCCACTCCGGACGCCTTGGGCTTCCTGACGGCCATTGCTGCCACCGCTCCCGGAACCGGCGCGAGCAGCGGCCGCGGCGACCCCCGGCACCTGGCACTGCGGCGCACCACGATCTGTGCGCTGCGCGCGACTGTCGACCGCCCTCTGGGGCTGGACGTGACCGCTGGGATACCCCTGCCGCCACGGCCACGCGCGGTGCTCGCCGCGGGTCCCGGCGCGGTGGCAGCGTTGCGCGCGGCCGTTCAGAGCCCGCGAGAGAGGCTGCTGGTCCTGCTCGCGTGCGACCTCGGCTTGCGTCCTGGAGAGATGGTCGCGTTGCGCTGGAGTGACGTTCGCCTGCGGCAGAGCCTGCTGTATGTCAGGGTTCGGGGAAGCAGGTTGGCAACCCCCATTCCCGCCTCCTGCCTTGCGGTGCTGGCGGCATGTGCCTACAGCCACTCACCCGGAGACTTCCTCTTTCCTTCGGCACCGTGCGGAGCGCTTCAGCCGGTGACCACACGCACGCTGCAGAATGCGCTGCAGCGCCTCGTGGCGCGGGCGGGCCTGACGCCCGGAACGACCTTTACCAGCCTGCGGAAAGCCTGTGTGTGGACTCGGCCGTCGAAGCCCTCTCGCGGCGTCCCCATTCAGGACACGGCGCGGCCAACAGCATCGGCGCAGTGTCCGCCCGGCACGGGCAGACACGCTCGCAGGCGCCTGGGCCAGGGCTCTGTCAGCAAGACGTTCATTGCGCCTGGCAGCCTCTCTCCGTCTGGCCCACTCCGCCAGGAGCCACAGTCTGCAGTGGGCTCCGCGCCAACCGCTTTGCCCGCGTCAGTCCGACGAGCGCGCCGGGACGGGGTGATCAGGCGGCGCCGCGCGGGCCCACACTGCCGCGCCGCGCCACCGGGGTCTCGCGTTCCCTTCGTACCGGTCCCGCCAACCCCCGCTAGCCCTGTCCCGCCTGGAGGCACCCACGCCGGCGGCGCGGCCGAACGCTGAGGTCCTGCCGCCTGGCCGGTTGCGTCCAGCCCCGCCGTCGGTGGCAGCCAGGACGCATGCCGCGCCGCGCTCCTGTCGCCGGCACCATGGAAGCCAGGCCGATAGGCTTGTTCCGGACTCGACCTTCGCGAAACCCACAGCATATGTAGACGATGCTTCTCCGCACACCGCGATCAGCCCGAGACAGGGCGCTTTCGCGAAACCTGCACACTCGCGGCGGTTCTCGGCGGCGCGCTTTCGCGAAACCGGTAGAGTCTCAACGGTTCTCGGCGGAGCGCTTTCGCGAAACTTGCACACTCGCGGCGGTTCTCGGCGGGGCGCTTTCGCGAAACCGGTAGAGTCTCAACGGTTCTCGGCGGCGCGCTTTCGCGAAACCTGCATACTCGCGGCGGAGCAGCAGGTTCTCGCGAAACTCCCGAACCGGGCGCGGGCTGCGGGCTGCTTTCGCGAAGCCCATCTCTGTCCGTCCATCGCGGCTGGACCGGCCTGCTTGGCTCGGCAGCCTGGGGTCTTTCGCGAAACCGCGGCCGAGGCAAGACGGGAGACGACGAACGATGACGGGGGCGCCAGTGGGCAAGTCTTTCGCGAAACGGCGGCGGAGGTCAAGGGGGGAAGGGAAAGCTGCTGCTGCGAGGCTGCCAACTGGGGCCATGCAACCGGGCGATCTCGGCGGGATGCGGTGGGTCACCCGTGCCAGCGTTCCAACCAGTCGGCGGTGTTTTCGCGAAACACGGTGGAGTTGGGGGTGCGTGTGGTCGGCCTGACAGGGCGGGTATGGGTGGGCGGAGGGTTGCGCGCGGGGGTTCAGCGATGGGGAGGGTTGCGCGCGGGGTTGCGGTCCGCGGGGAGGGGGCCCATATTGGTTCAGGTTTGAGGCGCCTGCTGCCAGGGGTTTGAGCGGTGGCTGTCGGCGCGCCGGGGTGGGGGTTTGCGGGTGCTGAGCGGTTCCAGCGTGACGGGTTCAGTGCGGCGGCGCGCGACCTGGCTTGCTGCCAGCCGATATGTACGCGGGGTTTCGGCGACGGCGCCCGGGTGGCCGGGTATGGGGAAGGGGGTTCCTGATCCATGAAGGCGGTCCTGGTAGCGGTCATGTCGGCACTGGTAGCAGTCCTGGTTTGCGGCGCGGGAGGGCGTATGGGGCGCGATGGCACGCACGATGAGCGCAGCGTTTGGTTTGGCGAGGCTCTGGTGGGCACGCCGGTTGACTTGGCTCCCTGGGCCTACGTGTGGCGGGCGGATCGGGAGATCCAGCCGCAGGCGGAGGCTGCCTTCATACCCCGGCGTTTGGAGCGTCTGGACCGGGTCTACCGGACGGCACGCGAGGCACTGCCGCCCGACCAACTGAAGAGCATCCACTACGACATGCCGGATCTGCTGAAGGCGTTGCCGCCACCGCCGCAGGGCCGTCTGCGGGGCGGGTTGCTCTGGACCGGTGGGCTGGCGGAGTACCAGGTGGAGTTGCACTGGCCTGAAGGCAGCGCGATCCCCGTTCCCGAGAGCGTGGAAGTCCGGGCCTATCCCACCTCTTTCGGCTGGTTCGGCTTTACGGTGGACCGGGTCCTGGCCGCGCCGACGATCTCGCCGGACCGGCGTACGTGGACCTACCAGAGCGGTGCGCCGGAGTTGATGGATTCCTCCTACAATGCGCGGGTGCCGGCTGCCACCGAGATGGTTGCGGTGTTCGGTGCGCCTACCGCCGTACCCGAGATTCGGCTGGTGAGCCCAAGCCTCGGGGACTGGCAGCGCCTGGAGATCGAGATTGAGTGGGGATTCCTGCCGGGGTTCGAGGAGCAGGGCTTTGATGGTCGCCTCGAGCCCTATGTGGCGCAGATCGGTCCCTTGGTCCCGCTGGCGGACCGCAACGGTGTCGCTATCACCGGGGCGGGGACGTGGCGATCGAAGGCTGCGAAAGGTGTGCGTCGCGGTCTCGTTGTGTCATTGCTTTACGCTCCGGCCGCTCGTCCCGGCCTGGACAGCCGGGTGACGCTGTGGAGTTCGGCGGGAGGCGTGACCTTCAGTGTCAAGGACCTCGACACGGGTCCGATCCTGATCCCGCGGGCGGGGCTGTTCATCTGCAAGGCGGGCGGCGGGCTTGACGGTCGGCGGGTCGCGGCCGACCTGGCGGCGCGTGGCCTGAAGAGCGTGCGTCAGATGACTTACGAGCATCGGGAGGCTGGTTCCTGGGAGGAGCTGATGCGGGAGGTACGGTTGTGGACCTGTCCGGCGGGCACGGTGTTGGCGCCGTTCCCGCCGGTGCAGGACCCGCCGATGCAGGTGCAGCTCTCCGATGAGCGTTGGACCGCCGCCTGGCGGGCGGCGGCCCAGCAACTGACTGGCGAGCACATGTGGGGTGGACTGGCCTTCGAGGTGGCGCGCGTTGCCCACGCCATGGACATGGTTGGGCTGCACGAACCGGCCGACAAGGTCTATCAGCACTTCCTGAAGGCCCCCGGCGCCAAGCCGGACGGCGACTACGTGGACGGTCAGGGGGCGCTGGAGTGGGCGACCTCGATGCGGCATGACATGGGGTACAGCCACGATGGGACGCATGCGTCGACGGGTCGGCTACTGTTCGCGATGTGCGAGCGGGCCTTTCTCACGGGTGACGAGGATTGGTTCCGGCGTCAGCGGCCTCGGCTGCAGGCGGCGGCGGACTGGATCATCCGTCAGCGTTCGCTGTACATGCAGGACGTTGCCAATCGCGATGAGCTCTTCGTGGCGGGGTTGCTGCCCCCGAGCATGCTGGGCGACTACGCCATTCCGTCCTGTGACTGGCGTTGGTATTACGTCGACAATGCGTTGGCGGTGCAGGGGTTGCAGCGCTTTGCCGACGCGCTCATGGGGTCCGACCGCAAGGCGGGGCGGAGGTACCTGCGCGAGGCGGAGGCCTACCGCAAGGACCTCCGGCGGGTGGTGGAGAAGGAGGCGGCCATGTCGCCGGTGCGGCGTGGGCGTGATGGCCTCTACCACAGCTACATCCCGCGCATGGCCTACGCCCGCGGTCTGACCGGACCGGAACTGGGCGCGCCCCAGTTTCCGGAGACCGACTTGTGGATGGGATCGCTGCCCTTGGCCGAGCCGCATGTGGGCATTGCGGCCGCCGATCCCCGCCTGGTGGACACGCTGGAGGTGATGGAGGAGATGGGGACCTCCACGGGCGCCGTGAGCGCCAAGGAGGAGGCTCGCAAGCAGCAGGGCCTTGCCAGCGCGGACGCCTGGTTCTGGCACAGCTACTCGATCCTGCCCAAGGCGTCGCACACGGCCAACGCCTACCTGTTGCAGGATGATATCCCAGGCTTCCTGCGCTTCTGGATGAACTCGTATGCCGCCATGGTCGGGGCGGACGGCAAGCTTTGGGAGCATGCGCACCTGGGCAACTACGATGTGTGTGGCGCTCCGGACAACGGGACGGCCGGCTGGTTTCTGGAGAACTTCCGGAACCTGCTGGTGATGGAGGAGGGCGACTCGCTGTGGGTGGCGCGTGGCACCCCGCGCTCCTGGCTGGAGCCGGGCAAGAGGGTCGCCGTTGCCCATGCACCCACCCACTTCGGCGATCTGGCGTACGAGATCATCTCGGATGCCGACAAGGGCAGCATCACTGCCACTCTCAGCCTGCCGGAGCGCCGGCCGATCGAGAGTGTGATTCTACGCCTGCGGCATCCGCAGGCGCGGCCCATCAAGGGCGTGATGGTCAACGGCCGGCGTTGGACCCGGTTCGATACGGCCAAGGAGACCATTCGCTTGGCTGGGCTGCAGGGCCAGGTTGTGGTGATCGCTACGTACTGACCCCGGCGGCGGTTCTTGGCACGGAGGCAACGGCTGTATGGGATCTTACGACCCGGTGCGTCTTGCCCTGCATGCCCTGTTCGTTTCTGTACTTGCCCTGTGTCTGAACACGGCTGGGGGTGACATGAAGATCGCGGACAAGACGCTCGTGGTCTGGTGTGCGCCGTCGAATCTGGACCATCGTGGTGCGGGCGTTTTCGGCGTCGAGGATTTGCAGGAGTTCGACAGCATCGTCTTGGGGGAGGTCAGGCCGCGCGTGTGGATGGCCGGCAGCCATCTGTTTAGGCGGACGGAAGCCGCCCAGGATTCGTGGCCGACCGAGACTGTCGCGTCGGGGACCATGGTTCAGGTTGCCGTGACCTGGCAGGGGACCCGCATCACGCTTTACCGTGAAGGTCAGGTCGTCGCCAGCTACGACCGACCCCAGCGCGACTACGGCGAGGGTCTGCGGGTCAGCATGGGGATGCGCCACTGCAACGCGGCTGGCGTGCCCCCCACGGGTGCCTTTGGCGGCGTCATTGACGAAGCCCAGTTCTACGCCGAGGCCCTGAGCGCAGCGCAGATTGCGGGGCTGCGTCCTGGCGGCGCGACCCCGGTCCGGCCCTTGGCGCGCTGGACCTTTGTCGACGGCAGCGGGCGCGACGAGATGGGTTGTTTCGGTCCGGCCGTGCTCCGCAACGGCGCCGAGATCCGGGATGGCAAGCTCTATCTCGACGGCAAGGACGACTATCTCATCACGCCTGTGTTACGGGCTCCGCAAGTGCTCTACCCCGCTACGCTGGCGGCGCAGTGGGCGGCCCTGGCGACCGATCCGCAGGTTCTGGCTCACCAGGCGTCCCGCCAGCGTCTGGCTGCCGATCCCTACCGTCCCGCGGTGCATTTTGCGCCGCCGGGCGGGATGATGAACGACCCCAACGGGCCGTGCTTCTGGCAGGGGAATTACCACCTCTTCTACCAGTGGGTGGCTCCGGGCGGAGGACCGCTGCTCTGGGGGCACGCCTGCAGCACGGACCTGGTGAATTGGCGCGACCTGCCGGTGGCCTTGCGTCCGGACACGGAGGGGAACTGCTTCAGCGGCAATACGCTGGTCGAGCCCGAGCGCGTCATCGCCTTGTATCATGGCACGGGCAGCGGCAATGCCATTGCCACGGCCAGCGACCCACTGCTGCTGAACTGGGAGAAGCATCCCGCCAACCCCGTCATCCCGGCGGTCCACACCGCGGCAGACGGGAGCCCATACCGCATCTACGACCCGTGTGTCTGGAAGGATGCGCGCGGCTACTGGGCGCTTTCGGGCACGTACAAGGACGGCGACTTTGTGAAGGACTGCCGCCTGGCGGAGCAACTCTTCTTCTCGACCGACCTGGCGCACTGGGAGTACCGCGGCGTGTTTGTCGAGGATGGCTTTTTCACCGAGCGTGGCGAGGACGGCGCCGTGCCGTACGTGCTGCCGCTCGGGGCGGAGCACCTGCTGTTGTTCGCCAGCCACCGGCGTGGGGCGCAGTACTATCTGGGTGCCATCGAGCCCTCCGGCGAGCGCTTCCGCATCCGCCGGCATGGCCGCTTCAACTACGGTCCGATTGGCGTGGGTAGCCTGCACGCACCCGCCGCCTTCATCGATCCGCAGGGGCGTTGTATCGCCTTCTTCAACGTGCGCGAGGGTCGGCCCGCGACGGAGTGGTCCGATGTGATGACGTTGCCGCGGGTGCTGTCGCTGGAGGCGGACGGCACCCTCGGTATCCGGCCGGCCGCCGAGGTCGAGCGCCTGCGCGCCGATCCCCGTGCCGCCGCCGCCCGTGAGTTACCCGCCAATGCCGAGGTCGTGCTTGATACCCGCGGCGGCAAGAGCATCGAGATCACGGCCGAGATCGATCCTGGTGCGGCCCGTGAAGTGTGCCTGAGCGTGCTGCGTTCCCCCGACGGCGCCGAGCGCACCGACATCCGCGTCTTCTTTCAGACCGAGCACAACTGGTTCGGCCAGTATGGCCAGCAGCGCCCCTGCGTGCTGATGGTGGACGGCACTCGCGCCTCGCTGCGTGACGACGTGCAGGCGCGCCCCCCGGAGAGTGGCCCGCTGCTGCTGGGAGCCGGCGAACCGCTGCGCTTGCGTGTCTTCGTTGATCGCAGCATCGTCGAGGTTTTCGCCAACGACCGCCAATGCCTGACCCTGCGGGTCTATCCCAGCCGCGCCGACAGCGATACTCTCGCTCTGCGCGTGCAGGGTGCAGCCGCGCGCCTGGCAGCACTCACCGTCTGGGATCTGGCAGCGTCGGCGAATCTAGCTGCCGCGCCGTAGTCTGGAGCGGAGCGGAGGTCGGGCGTCCAGGGTGTTGCCGGCACCGCCTTGGCCGAGCGCGGCACTGGTTGCGCGGTGGTGCCGGCGCGGTATGTTGAGGCTGCCCGGTGTCCGGGTGGGCTTTCATCACCAGGGCGTATGTAGCCGAATCGACCAGGAGGATAGCGACGATGGCAGGAACGTTCCGCTTCACCTTCGGCCCATGGAACATCCATGAGGGTACCGACCCCTTTGGGCCGGCCGTGCGCGACGGCGTCGAGTTCAGCCGCAAGCTGGGCCTCTACAAGGCGCTCGGGTTTGACGGTGTTCAGTTCCACGACGACGACGCCGTGCCCGGCATCAACGGCAAGACGCCCAAGCAGGTCGTGGCCGAGGCCAAGGCCATGAAGTCCGCGTTGCAGGCGCAGGGGTTGGTGGCCGAGTTCGTGGCTCCGCGCCTGTGGGAAGACGAGCGCACGATCGATGGCGGCTTCACCAGCAACGACGCTGCCTGCCGCGCCTATGCCCGCGAACGGTTCCGGCGCAGCATTGACATTGCCGACGCCATGGGGACCAACCTGATCGTGCTCTGGCTGGCTCGTGAGGGGACCTATATCCGCGAGGCCAAGGACAGCTCTTGGGCCGTCGATCAGATCGTTGAGACCCTCAATGAGATGCTGACCTACCACCCGACGATCCGCATTGCCATCGAGCCGAAGCCGAACGAGCCGATGGACCACACCTACATCCCCACCACCGGCCACGCTCTGGCGTTGGCGCAGCGCACGGTGGCGCCGGACCGGATCGGGGTGAACATCGAGAGTGCCCACGCCATTCTGGCTGGCCTGGACCCGTCCGATGAGATGGGTTTCGCCCTCAGCTTCGACAAGCTTTGGAGCGTGCATCTGAATGACCAGAACGGCCTCAAATTCGACCAGGATAAGGCCTTCGGTTCGGTCGACCTGCGCCGGGCCTTCAACCAGGTTCGCATCCTCGATCGCCATGACTACGGCAAGGGCGGGGAGTTCGTGGGGCTCGACGTGAAGGCGATGCGGACGCAGAAGGGCGCCGTGGCCACCAAGCATCTGTCGAACAGCCGGACCATCTTCCTGCGCCTGCTCGAGGTTTCGCGCAGCCTGGACGAGGCCCGCGTCCAGGCGCTGATTGCTGAGCGTGACTACGAGGAGCTTGATCTGCTGATCATGCAGACACTGATCGGCTGCTGAGGTTGGCGTCGGTGCGTGTGGGCGCTGCGGCCGTGAACGTAAGGAGCGCGTCAGCATGGGTATTCTGCAGGCCGGTACGGGTCGCCAGGTGATCACGCCGGGGCTGGGCTGTCACCTGGTCGGGCATTTTGAGGACCGTGTTGCCGACTTCATCCATGACGATCTCTACGTCAAGGCCATCGCCTTGCGTTCCGGGGACGTTACCCTGGGGCTTATCACCTGCGACCTGATCGATATTCCGGTCGGTGTGGTGGAAGCGGCGAAGGCGGCGATCCAGGCCCGGACCGGGGTGCCGCCCGCGCAGGTGCTCATCTCCTGCACCCACACGCATACCGCACCCAGTGCCGTCGGCGCCCTGGGGACGCCGACGGACGAGGTCTATGCTCAGAGCCTGATCCCGCGGATCGCCGATGCATTGGTCATGGCGTTGGCGCGGTTGCGTCCGGCGGAAGCGGCGCACGTCTCCGGCGACTGTCGGCAGGAGGTGCACAATCGCCGCTGGCACATGAAAGACGGCCGCGTGATGATGAACCCCGGCTATCTGAACCCTGAGGCGTTGCGTCCGGCTGGGCCGACGGATCAGGAACTGGGGCTGCTGATCGTGCGCGAGGCCGAGACGCGGTGTCCGCTGGCAGTGTACGGCAATCTCGCCCTGCACTATGTCGGCAACGGCTGCTGCACGTGGGTTTCGGCGGACTACTTCGGGGAATTCGCCAAGGCCCTGCAGCGCCTGGCCGGGGCGGAGTTCCTGGTGGCTCTGAGCAACGGTTGTCAGGGCAACATCAACAACTGCGATTTCACGCGGCCGGCTCGGCAGAGTGTCCACCCCTACCAGCAGCAGGAGCGCGTGGCCAACGTTGTTGCCGCCGAGACCTGGAAGCAGTGGAGCCTGCTGCGGGAGAGCGATTTCAGCTCAGAACTCACGCTCGATGCCGAGCTGGTGCGGGTGGATTTCCAAGCGCGCCAGGCGACCGCGGCCGAGTTGACCGCGGCGCGTGAGCTCTATGCCAGTCCGACGGCGCCGCATGATGCGGAGTGGATCTATGCGCGGGAAGTGGTGTGGCTGTCAGCCGGGCCCAGCGCGTGGCAAGTGCCGCTGCAGGCCCTGCGGATTGGCTCTCTGGGGATTGTGGGCCTGCACGGAGAGGTCTTTGTGGAGGTCGGCCTGAGCATCAAATCGCGGTCACCGCTGGCACGGACGCTGGTCGTCGGTCTAGCCAATGGCTCCATCGGCTATGTGGCCACGGATCAGGCGTTGGCCGAGGGCAGCTACGAGACTCGCCTGTGCCGGCACGTGCGCGCCCCGATGGGGACCGCGCCGCGCTGGGCGGATACGGCAGTAGCGGCCCTGACGACACTGGCGCAACGCGCCTCCAGCGCCGCCAATCCGGCGCCGGAGGGTTAGACGAGACCGGTCTGGCCGCCTATATTTTGGCGGTGCCGCAATAGCGGATGGCCCATTCAGGGCGTCTGCACAGATCGGCGAACGGCGCATGAACAAGGCAGTGCAGGAAGACTCGACGGGACAGGAATGGTCCCTGGATGTGGTGGTTGAGAACGCTCTCGGCCTCCATGCTCGGCCAGCGTCCCAGTTCGTCAAGTTGGCTTGTCGTTTTGCCGCGGAGATCACCATCGGCCACGATGGTCACGTGAGCGACGGCAAGAGTATCATTGGCGTGCTGATGCTTGGTGCCGGTCCGGATACGACCCTGAATCTGACCGCGCGCGGGCCGGACGCACGTCAGGCGTTGGACGCTCTTGAGGCGTTGTTTCGTTCCAGATTCGGCGAGGAGTAAGGATGTCAAGTCCGGGCACGCGACTGAAGGGGGCGGGGGTCTCGGCCGGAATCGTGATGGGGAAGGCCGTTCTGGTTGGCCGGGCCCTGTCGCAGGTCCATGAAGTCGCGCTCAGTCCCACGCAGACCGACGTCGAGGTGGAGCGTTTCGAGGCTGCGCTGCGGGTTTCCCGCGAGCAGATTGCGGTCCTGCGGGCGCGGGTTCTGGAGGTGGTAGGCAGGGACCATGCCGCCATTTTCGACAGCCATCTGATGCTGGTTGACGACCCTGCCGTCGTGCAGCAGGTCGTGCAGCAGATCCGTGAGCGGCACCGCAATGCCGAGCACGTATTTCAGTCCGTGATCAGCCGCTACTGCGAGATGTTGAGCAAGGTCGACGACAAGTACATTCGCGACCGCATGGTGGACATTCAGGACGTCGCTGCTCGGGTGATCCGTAACCTGCAGGGGCACGCCTCCATCGACCTGTCGCACCTGCCCGAACGCTGCATTGTGGTGGCCCACGACCTTTCGCCTTCGGACACCGCGAGTATCGACCGCGAGCACGTGCTGGCGTTCGTGACCGCGATCGGCAGCCGCACGAGCCATACCGCCATCATGGCGCGGGCCATGGGCATTCCGGCGGTCGTTGGGTTGAGCGACTCCGTCGAGGTGATCAGCGACGGCGACGTGCTGGTGGTAGATGGCAGCACCCGTGGCGAGGTGATCGTCAACCCCACTCCGGAGCAGTTGGTTGTTTGTGAGCGCCGCATTCGGGAGCAGGAGGCCTGGCTAGCCCGCGTCGAGGCGGAGTCCAAGCTGCCGGCCGAGACCCTGGACGGCTTCCATGTGCGTCTGGCCGCCAATATCGAGATGGCCGAGGAAGTGGAGACGCTGCGGCAGCGCCTCGGCGTCGGGGTCGGCCTGTTTCGTACCGAGTTCCTGTTTGTCAAGAATGACGGTCTTTGCGAGGAGGAGGAGCACTTCCGCACTTACCGCAAGGTCGCCGAGGACATCTACCCGCACTCGGTGATTTTCCGGACTTTGGACATTGGCGGCGACAAGTTTCTCAGTCACCTCAAGATGCCGGTGGAGTTGAATCCGTTTCTGGGTATGCGGGCGATCCGCTTTTGCCTGCGGCGGCTGGACGTGTTTCGGGTCCAGTTACGGGCCATTCTGCGCGCCAGCGCCTTTGGCAAGGTGCGCATCATGTTTCCGATGATCTCGACGCTGGAGGAACTGCAGCAGGCGCTCGGGGTTCTCAACGAGGTCAAGGCGGAGTTGGCGGCCGAGGGTGTGCCGCACAATCCGCATCTGGACGTCGGGATGATGATTGAGGTTCCCTCGGCGGCCCTGATTGCGGACAAGCTGGCGCCGCACGTGAACTTCTTCAGTTTAGGTACCAACGATCTGGTCCAGTACTCGCTGGCAGTCGACCGCTCGAACCCCGACATCTCCTATCTCTATCAGCCCAGCCACCCTTCGATCATCCGCATGATGCGGCACGTGGCGCAGGCTGCCTATGCACACGGGCGCTGGTTGGGCATCTGCGGTGAGATGGCCTCCGAGCCCTTGCTGGTGCCCTTGCTGCTGGGGCTGGGGATCCACGAGCTCAGCATGAGCCCCGTCTCCATCCCGGCCGTCAAGCAGCTCGTGCGGCGGGTGCGTATGCACGAGGCCGAGGCGTTGGTGGATCAGGCCGTCAACTGCGGTTCGGCCGAAGAGGTGCTGGTGCTGTGCCGGGAGTTCATTCGGCGGGTCTACCCGGAACTGCTGCCCAACGCCGAGTCGTGACGCCTGCGGCGCGGCGCCGCGGGTCGCGCGGGCACACGGTGCTGCCGTGGGGTTCGCGTCTCACCCTATCCCTCGCTGGATCTCCGGAAGTCAGGAGTAACGTGTGGCTGAAACGAGTCCTGTTGACATTCGGCAACTGGCCGACGTGACCTGGGTACCGGTCTACACCAAGCCCCGCTGTGAGAAGGTAGCCGCGGACTATTGCCGCCGTCACGCCATCCCCTGTTACCTGCCGCTTGTGCGTCGTGCCAAGCGCTACCAGCGGCGGACCGTCGAGACCTTTCTGCCCATGTTCCGCTCGTATCTGTTTGCGCAGTTAGGGGCGGAGAGTCGGGTCCAGATCGTGCAGAGCCACAAGATCGTCCGTGTGGTGGACGTGACTGCGGATCAGGAAGCGGGTCTGGTGCGCGAGCTGAACGACATCCTGCGCCTGGAGCAGTTGCAGGTCGAAGCGGACCTGGTGGTGCTTCCGGAGCTGCAGCCGGGGACGCCGGTGGTCGTCACCGTGGGGCCCTTCAAGGGCATGACCGCCATCGTGGCCCGCCGCCGCAGCCTGACCCGCGTGACGGTCAACATCGAACTCCTCGGTCAGGCCGTTACCGCGGAGATCGACGTTGGGGAGATTGAGCCCGAGACGGAGTGAGGCGGGCGCGTCACAGCCAGCCGGTGACCTTGGCCAGCAGGCGGGTGGTCTCGACGTAGTTCGCCCAGGAGACGTCTGCCGGCACTCCGTGATCGCAGCCGGGAACGTAGCCACCGTCGGCCACGATGGGAGCGATCCGCTCGATCTCCGCACGCAGTGCCTCGCCGCCTTTGGCCATGGCCCGCTTGTCGACGCCGCCACGGAAGGCGATGGCGTGGCCGAATTCCCGCCGGCAGGCGACCAGGTCGTTGTGTGCCGCCACCTCCATCGGGTCACAGACGTCAAAGCCAGACTCGATCCAGATGGGGATCAGCTCGCCGACGTAGCCGTCGGAATCCATCGAGAAGACCTTGACGCCAGCCTGCCGCAGGGCCTGGTGCCAGGCGTCGTAGGCGGGCTTGAGGAATTCGCGGGTCATGGCGGGTGAGATCATGCTGTGGGCCTTGAAGGCCATGTCTTCGGAGAGATGAATCTCATCGGGAACGACGTAGCGGAACCCGTTCCTGAGTAGGCGCAGCACGTAGTCGGTCCAGAATTCGCACATTTCGTGGACGAAGGCGGGGTCCTCGATCAGCAGCAGGCATAGGCCCTCGAAACCACACCACTCACGCAGTTGCCAGAACGGCCCATGGAACGACCAGGTGATGACGTGGTCACGTTCGCGCAGGCGGGTGCCCAACTCGGCGGGCTGGGGAGGCAGTCGCGCCGGGTCGTCGGGGTTGTAACGCCACTTCACGTTCTCCCAGTCTGCCCTGGACTCAACGGGGCACTTGATCCAGCGCCGGGTGACGAAGTCGATGGCATTGCGCAGGTAGAGCGGTGAGAACTCGAGGCCGATCTCGCAGATGTTGCCCTTCCAGTCCTGGACGATCTGGCTGGTGGGGCGCAGTTCGATGACCTTCTCCTCAAACATTGGCAGCATGCGGTGGTCGACGCCGAACCAGGCGCCGCCCGTGGGCCAGGGAAGGGTACCGCCCGCCTGGCGGTAGGCGTACTCGCTGATATCTGACACGGTGCGGGGCAGACCTTCCGAGTACCAGCGCGCCCGCGTTGACTCGCGGCCGCCGCCGACGGCCAGGGGCACGCGATCGGGTTGGCCAAAGAGCAGGGTTTCCAGCAGGCGCTGACGCGATGTCATGATTCAACTTCCTCGCTTGGCTGCGCTGGCGATCTGCGGCGGTTTGGGAGCGGCGGTCCACTACCACCATACAACATAAGACCCGTCGGGTCACCCGACCACCGCGGCGTGCCGAGGCGGTTCCAAGAAACCGGCGAGGGCGCCGACGGCTGGGTCTGCGATCGCCATAGGGCACCCCCGAGGCTCCCTTGCGGTCGCGCGCCGGAGCCTGGAGGGGCACGGCGTTGCGCCGGCGCTCGTCGGGGGCGTGGTCGTGCATGACCGGAGCACGGTCCGCCCTTGGCCGGCGGACGGTGTGCGGCGGGGCTGGTCGAGGGGTTGCGGTTCAGGCCCTCAGAAAGGGCCTGTAGAGCCGTTCCCACGCCCGCCGCTAACTCCTTCCTGGTGGGCACTGTCAGCAACCCCTGGTGGGCGGTATGGTAGGTGTGGTGTTGTCGGCGCGCGGCGCGGGAGGGTCCCCAGGGCCAGTTGAGTGCGGTCGCAGGGGCGGTACGGCGGGGGTTCCGCTGAGAGTGTCAGTCAGCGCCGGGAAGGGGGCGCGGCCATGGACGGTAGCGCGGTGAGCCTGACGGTCGGGATCGTGGCCTTGCTTGCCGTCATTGCGGTTGCCGCCGAGGTGCCAGCAAGGGAGTCGCCCCCGGCCGCGGTTCCCACGGCACCGGTGCCGGAGCGGCTCTACGGGGTCCACTTCAACCCACAGTCTGCAGCGCCGCCGGGGACGGGGCACTGGCTGCTGGACTACCCGCTGATCCGTGAGCGTATCCAGGGCGAACTGGCGGAGTTGGTCCAGGAGACCGGGGTGAACTTCCTGGACATCATGGTGCTGATTCCCTTCACCCTGCGCGACAAAGCAACGCCGCCGACGGACACGGCCCGCGAGGTCTCCGAATGGGCGAACCTGACGACGCTGGCGAATCTGGTCGACTTTCTGGATTGCTGCCACCGCCTGGGCCTTTCCGTCGAGATCGACTTGGCCACGAATATGTGGGTGCCCTACCGGGTCGACACGGCGAACCATATCGGGCAGAGCGAGTGGTGGCCCAAGCCGGATGACACGCCCTGGACCGAGGCAGCGGTGTGGTATGAGCAGATCATCCGGCACGTGGAGAAGGCCGTCGCCGACCCCGCCTCGATCGCCTGCTGGACGATGATGGGCAACTATCAGCTCGGCGGTGCCGAACCAGTGACCTGGGACTGGCCGGAGCAGCCTGAGGTGATGGCGTTTACCGAGCGTTTCGTGAAGGCGGTCTGGCCGCGGTTCCGGGCGGCGGCGACGCGGCCGGTGGGTTCGCCGATCATGCTGCCGATTCTGGCCGACGACGCGTACTGGCGCCGTCAGACGCCGGAGATGCGGCTCAGTTCGGTGCGCAACCTGAAACGTTGGCTGGTCGACGATCTGCATCTGCCGCCCGACTACTGGGTGATGAGCACCTACCCCTGCTGCGATCCGGCGACAGACGGGGTTTATTACCTGCGGGAGATCGTGCGGATTCTGGGCCCTGCGAATGCTGGCCGAGTCATCTCCACCGACTTCAAGGGTGAAGGGCACGCGCTCACGTCCTGCATCGTCGACAAGGCCGGCCTGTCTGGCGCCGCGGTCCTGCAGTGGCACTTCGGGAAGGTGAGCGAGTACGGCTTCGGGGGCTGGTGGGTGTGGGGCTATCAGGATGGCGAGAACGACAGCACCGGCCTGCGTGACCGCCAGGGGCGCTGGAAGCCACCGCTCGTGCGCGCCATCCGCGAGCGGGCGCTGCGGGCAGGCCGCAGGCCGGAGTGAACGGGTACGTCAATGGGGAATGTCGCGAGCGCCTGCGAGCGCCGCGACAGCAGTGCGGAAAGGGCTCGAACGTCATGCCCCCCAACTTAGACCGCCTGAAGGCGGGACTACAAACCCAGAGGCGTCTGACGGGGGTCTGGTTCGTAGTCCCGCGTTTACGCGGTCCTATGAGCCCCTTCGTCCTACGTTGGGGGGCATCAGGCTCGAAGGTGATGCGTACGATGTGCCGTGCGTGGCTGCTTGCCGCGTTGAGCGTCGTGGCCGCGGCGGTGGAGTACCGCTTCGATATGGGTGGCCCGGATACGCCCGTAGCCGCCGGCTTTGCCCAGGTTCTGCCGGAGACGCGCTCTGGGGCGGACCGTGCCTTTGGCTGGAGCCGGCCAGCGCGCGAGGTGATCTGGCGCGATGGCCCCGGCAATGCGCTTTACGGCAACGCCGATGAGGAACCGCTCTACGCCGCCTATGCCGACGGCATCCTCTCGATCGAGGAGAACGAGTTCGTCTTCCGCGTCGAACCGGGGCGGTATGCGGTTACGGCCGTGATCGGGGATCTGGCGACCGGGGAGCACCGGCCAGGCAACTCGGTGTGGGCCAACGGTCGTCTGGTCGCGGCCGGACTGAGCACCAACGCGGACCTACTGAGCCTGACCTTCCCGGTGGCGGCCAACGACGGCTTGATCACCCTGCGTTTCCGGGCCGACAGCCAGCAGCAGTACGTCACCGTCGAGGCGGTCATGGCCGTGCCGCTGACGGACCCGGGCGAGCCGCCACTGCGCACGGTCAGGGTGCCGCAGGCGCCGACGGCTGCCGACTACCGGCGCGACTGGGAGCGCTTCCAGCGGCTCTATGCGGCGGACTGGGCGGCTGCCCGGCAGGGCCTGGCGCAGCAGGGCATCGATGTTGCCGCCTGGGTCGAGCGCCGAGCCGAGTTCCGCGGGGGGCCGAACGCTCGCGAGTACTGGCCTTGCGGCGGCACGCGCTGGGAGATCGTGGACTCGTTGGTTGGTGGTCTGGATGCAGCGGCGGTCGGTCGCTGCTGGCGCGAGATGGGCGTCGACGGGGTGGTCTGCTCAGAGCCTGTCTTCGTGCGCGAGCTCCGCAAGGCCGGCCTGAAGCACGCGGTGGCGGGCCACGCCGAGAGCTTTCCCCGCGCGGATATGACCGGCGTCACCCTGAACCTCTTGCTGCGCCCGGACGGCACGTTTGGCAGCCGCGAACGCGTCTGGTCGAACTGCGATCCGGCAGCCATCGCGGCCTACCGCGCGCTCTGGGGGCAGAGCTTTGCGGGTACCGCTCAGGGTGCCGAGTTTGTCATGATCGACGAGCCTCGCGGGCAATGGTACGTGGGTGAGTTCGGCGACTTCAGCGACCCGGCACAGCATGCGTTCCGCGCCTGGGCTGCCGAGCAGGGCTGGGCCGAGCTCGCCGCCAAGGGTATTCCGCCCCGCGCCCGTACCCTCGACTTTTACCGCTTCTATCGCTTCCGCCTGGAGAGCGTTCCACGCTTCGTACGGGCTGCCGTCGAGGGAACGCCGTTGCAGGGTCTGCCGATCATGCCCGGCAATGGCAACATTGGCCCTGAAACCATGAACCACAGCAGTTACTGGCCGCCCGCGGTAGCCCGCCAGGGGATGATCTCGGCCTCGTGGTCCTATGAGTCTCCAGCCGGCGCCAAGGCCCATGCCGAGACCATCCGCATGGCGCGCGAGTGGGGCGGGCAGAGCGTCTGCTGGCCGCCGAGCTGGAAGGACCCGGTCAAGGAACTGCCCACGGTCACGGCCAATATCAGCGCGCTGTGCGATCGGGTCTGCCACTGGCACTTCGGCGGCACCCTCAACGGTCCGCGGCGGCCGGCCTGGATGGCGGCCACCTTCCTGGCGGCCCGCCTGACCCACGCCAGCAATGGCCTGGAGCACACCCCGCCGCTTTATGTCTGGTGTCCCGACTCCATCGTCTACAACGACTTGGTGGAGATGAATACGGCCGAGGCGGATACCTGGCGGGGCCTGCAACGGGCGCTGTTCGAGGCGAACATCGACTATGCGGTGACCAACCGTCTGGTGGTACCGCCGGGCAGCGTCGTGCTCTACGCCTGCGCCAGACCCGTCCTGGACCGCTGGGAGGTGGCGAGTCTGACGGCCTTCGGCAAGGCCGGCGGCAGGCTGCTGGTCACCTTTGCCGGGGCTCCCGAATGGCCCGATGGCACGCCCGTCGCGGAGTGGCCAGCGGCAGCGCTGGCGAGCCCCATCCGGGTGGAACTGAGCGCCGCCGCTCTGCGGGCTACGGTGGCTGACCTCTGCGGACTCCGCAACCTGGGGCTCGACAACCCGGCCGTCAAGACCACCCTCTACCGCCGCACCGCCGGTGCCGGTTCGGACCGTGTGCACCTGCTCAGTAATACCGATACCGAGCAGCCCGCAACCGCGCGGCTGCCGGTTGCCATGCGAGACCGGCTGACCGGCAAGGCCTATCCAGCCGGTCAGCGCCTGGACCTGCCGCCGGGCCACTATGCACTGCTGGAGGAGGGGAGCGGTGAGTAACGCCATCGACATGATCCTGCCCCTCGCTGCGGCGCTGGCTGTCGCCACCGCGGCGGCGACGCCGCCCGTGTACCGTGCCCAGATCCTGCCCCGCTGGTCTGCGGACAACACGCGCTTCTGGTACCGTAACGATGGGGCGGATGGGACCCGTGAGTTCGTGGTGGTGGACGCCGTCAGAGGGGTGCGTGAGCCCGCCTTTGACCATGCCCGAGCCGCTACGGCCATCCGCCAGTTGACCGGCAAAGAGGTCAGCGCCGGGAAACTGCCGGTGTCGCACCTCACCTTTGCGGGTACGGCAGGTGTCGTGCTGCGCGGAGGCGAGGGGGCCTGGTTCCTGGATCTGCAGACCTATGTGGCGCGACCCGTCACGGCTGATGACGAAGATGGCGAGATCCGTCTGCCGGTCGGGAGCCGTCCCCACCCCAGCGGCCAGGGCGGCGAGGAGACCTGGATTACCTTCGATAACCGCCTCGAGGTGGCCGTGGACCTCTTCTGGATCGACGGGCAGGGCGAGCGCCGGTCCTACGGTAAGGTCCAGGCCGGCCAGCGCCGTGAACAGCATACCTACGCGCGCCATGTCTGGCTCGTGACCGCGGCAGAGACCGACGCCGTCCGCACTTTCGAAGCCGAGGCTCAACCCGCGCTGGCGGTGATCGCGCTGCCAGCGCCAGTCCCGGAGCCAGCCACGCCGCCGGCCACCCCCGCTGACGGGCGCCCATGGGGGCAGTTATCTCCCGATGGAAAGATGCAGATCTTCCTACGTGATAGTAACCTATGGCTCTATGAAAGAGCTGGCGGCACGGAAGCGGCCCTGAGCGCCGACGGCACCCCGGAAGCGACCTACAGTGTCGACGCCTGCTGGTGGTCGCCCGACTCGTGCCGGCTGGCCGCCTGGCGCACCGAGCTGGCGCCGGTTCGGCGCGTGACCCTCATCGAATCCAGGCCGCAGGACCAGGTCGAGCCCAAGCTGCATGCGTTCGACTACCCCAAGCCCGGCGACCGCATCGCCAGGCCGCAGCCGCGGCTGTTCGATGTCAGCCGGCGCACGGCGGTCGCGATCCCGGGCGACCTGTGCCCGAACCCCTGGAGTCTCCAGGACGTCCGCTGGGCGGCCGACTCGTCGCGCTTCTCTTTCGTCTACAACCAGCGCGGGCATCAGGTGCTGCAGGTCATCGCGGTGGACGCCGTCTCGGGCCAGCCGCGGGTGTTGGTGGATGAGCGCAGTAGCACGTTTATCTGTTACAGCAGCAAGTATTTCTGCGAGTGGCTCGGGGACGACGAGTTGGTCTGGATGTCGGAACGCGATGGCTGGAACCACCTCTGGCTCTACGATGCGCAGACGGGCGCCGTCAGGAACCAGATCACGCGGGGGGCGTGGGTGGTGCAGGGGGTCGAGTCGGTGGATCGCGCGGCGCGGCAGATCGTCTTCCGGGCCGGCGGCGTCGAGGCGGGCCAGGATCCTTACTCCACGCACTTCTGCCGGATTGGGCTCGATGGCTCCGGCCGGGTGACCTTGACGCCAGGCGACGGCACCCACAGCGTCACCTGGTCGCCCGACGGCCGCTTCTTCATCGACACCACCTCGCGGGTGGACCTGCCGCCGATCCACGAGTTGCGGCGCGGCGACACGGGCGCTCTGGTCTGTCCGTTGGAGCAGGCCGACGCGGCGGCCGCGTTGGCGGCCGCGGGACGGTGGCCGGAACGCTTCGTGGCCAAGGGCCGCGATGGGCAGACGGACATTCATGGTATCATCCTACGTCCCAGGGACTTCAACCCGCAGCGCCGCTACCCGGTGATCGAGGATATCTACGCCGGTCCGCAGGCCAGCTATGTGCCGAAGGCCTTCAGTGCCCGGCATGGCCAGCAGGCTCTTGCCGACCGCGGTTTCATCATAGTCCGTATCGATGGCATGGGCACTTCGGGCCGCTCCAAGGCCTTCCACGACGTCTGCTGGCAGAATCTGCGCGACGCGGGGCTTCCGGACCGCATCGCCTGGATCCGGGCCGCCGCGGCCGAGCATCCCGAGATGGACCTGACGCGTGTCGGCATCTATGGCGGTTCGGCCGGCGGGCAGAATGCGCTTGCCGCCCTGCTGTGGCACGGTGATTTCTACAAGGTGGCCGTGGCGGACTGCGGCTGCCATGACAACCGCATGGACAAGATGTGGTGGAACGAGCAGTGGCTGGGCTGGCCCGTGGGGCCGCAGTACGAGGCGAGCTCCAACGTTGTCCACGCGCCGCAACTGCAGGGGCGACTGCTGTTGATCGTCGGCGAACTGGACCGCAACGTCGATCCAGCCTCCACGCTGCAGGTGGCCGACACCTTGGTGAAGGCCGACAAGGACTTCGAGCTGCTGGTGCTGCCCGGCGTTGGGCACGGCGCGGCCGAGACTCCCTACGGTATGCGTCGCCGCAGCGAGTTCCTTGTCCGCCATCTGCTCAGTAAGGCCGAATAGCGGTAAGAACGCCGCCAGTCCCAGGGCGGCTTCAAGAAAGGCAGTACCGCGTCTCCGGTAGGGCGCGCGGTCCTGCGGGACGGCACGACTGGCCAGCAGGGTCTCGAGCGCCTCGGGGGTACCGCGCGGGGTTCTGCCGTACGGCAGGACCGGGGGCCGCACGGCGTACTGGGACTTGCGCCGCTGGTCTGGCCGAGTGGGCGATCCTGCTGGCCAGCAGGGTCGCGTCCCCGAGTCGCGTCTGGCCCGCCAGGCGGGCCGCTGGCAGCCGCGACCCACGGGTGGCGTCGTCCCGAGGCTGGCGGAGGTCTCTTGGAGCAGCCCTGCACTATTTCACCGCCGGCTCGGGCTCGGTCGTCAGCTCGATGGCCAGCCAGGTTGACGCCCATGACCACCGGGTGCTCCGGCGGCGTCGGGGTTCGGGGTCTCAAGGGTGAGGGTTCAGTAGCGGCGGACGGTCGCGCCCCTCAACGTGACCGTCGGCGAAACCAAGCTCAACTCGCGTGGTGTAGCGCGTACTCGTCGAGCAGCCGTCGGATCAGCTTCTGGTACGGGACGTGGTTCTGCGCGGCTTGGTTCTTGAAGAAGTCGATGCTGGCTTTGCTGAGGGCAATGGTCACCTTGACCGTCTCCTCTCGGAAGGCGAGTTCTGCCGGTGGCGGAAGGAAGTCAGCGACGATCTTGACCTCGCCCATCGGTTCGTCTGTGTACGTGATTCTCTTCTTCATAGATGTGCCTGCCTTTACGCCAGTAACCCCCTCCGAAGATTCGGATCTTACCGGCGCGGTAAGTGAAACGCGCGGTCAGGATGCCGTCTCCGACGGTGCCGATGCAGTAATGCCGTTTCTCGGCTTCGGTGCTGTGGGTCACATCCTCGGCGATCACACGCTTCGGGTCTGCAAAGGCGCGCTGTGCCAGCGCGAACGCCACCCCGTGCTTCCCCTGGTTCGCAAGATCCTTGTCAGCATCCCACTCGAACGTCGTCGAAGTCTCTTCTGGCATGGGTGACGATACACCATGTATGGCTAAATAGCAATACGAATGCCTCTGGTCCCCAGCCTGGGCTGCTACGGCGTCAGCTCGACGACCAGCCAGGTGGTCTTCGGCAGGGGCACGGTGAACTCGCCGTTGGCAATGGGGTAGCGTTCGCCGGTCACGACGTTGCGGGCTTCGCGGCAGGGCCGGGTCGGCTGCACGGTCAGGACCAGGTCGGGCAGGGCCGCCTCGACGGCGGGCAGGGTTGACTCACGGAAGAACGAGCCGACGTGCGTCCGCGACTTGTTGTAGAGCACGCAGTAGGTCTTGCCATCCCGGTCGAAGCAAGCGCTGTTGACGCGCGGTGTGACGCGCAGGGGCCGCTTGGCCCCGAGGCGCTCCAGGAGCTCCTCCAGGCGGGTTTCCTCGGGCGGGCTGACCGGCACCGCCGGCAGCACCACGACGCGCCCTCTGCCTATCGCCACGCCGGTGCTCGCGTCTCCGTCTGCGGCGGCGACCAGCGGTATTCCCAGTGCCGCGGCCAGGGTCTCCGCCGTGCCGCCGAGGTCGGCCTTACCCGTTTCCGGGAAGGCCACCAGCGTGCCGCCGGCGCGGACCCACTGGGCGATCGTCTGCCGCGCCGCGGCGGTGAGCACGGCGTTGCTGCCGTCGTCGACCAGGATCGTGACGCCGTCCAGGTTCAGGAACTGGCTGCTGACGGCACGGAAGGGCAGGCCGAAGCGCTCGCAGGCAAACTGCAGGTGCGGCAGCCTCTCGAGGCTGAAGAAGTTCGGTGGTTCGCTGGCATACAGGGTCGTATCGGGGATCAGCAGGGCCAGCCCGGTCGCCGGGTAGACGCTGCCGGCCAGGGCGCGCGCGGCGCGCTGGTAGTCGTGGAAGTCCAGTATGCCGGGGCGGGCGAAGGTGGGGCCGGCGAAGGAGTAGAGGCCGGCGCGGTAGCCGCCCAGGAGCCAGTCGGCAAGGGCCATGCGCAGCGGGCCGCCGCGGCTCTTGGGCCAGCCGTTCTCGCCGGTGGTAGGGACGCCGAAAGAGAGGGCGAGGCCGCGGTAGTAGCCCTCGATGTCGGGCGAGGTTTCGACGCACTCGCAGTGCAGGGCGACATCGGGATACTGCCGGGCCAGGCTCAGGCCCAGGCCGATCTCGAGGTAAGGTCCGCGCAGCAGGATCGGTAGGTCCGGTGCCTGAGTGCGGATGGCGCCGATCGTCTGTCGCAGGAAGACGCCAAAGCGTTCGGTGAAGAAGTCGAGACTGTCCGCCCACAGTGGCCCCAGGTTGTAGGCGTCTCCCTGACGGTGTTCAGGCAGCGGCAACTCCTCCCAGGAGCGTAGGGTCCTGCCGTAGCGCGCTTCGGCTGCCACGAGCGTCAGCTTGAGGGTATCGCGCACGTAGATCTGCCAGGCCTGCTGTCCGGCGGGGCTGCGGTCGATCGCGAACGACGAGGTGCCGGTGTGCGGCGTGGCCATCACCGCCACCAGGGTCGGATCTTGGGCGTAGCGGCCTACCAGCGCCCCCATGGCCGCGGCAAAGCGTTCGCGGAACTGCGGGTTGGCGACCGTCTGCACGCCGGTCCATTGGAAGCGCTGCCAGTTGAAGTCGTAGGGGTCCCAGATCACCCGTTTGCCGTGCTTGCGGGCGGCCTGCATGACCCGGTCGGCCAGCGCCATGTCGATGACCTCGCCGGCGGCGTTCGGCTGTTCCAACCACGGCACCTCCACGTGGATGGCCTGGAAGCCGACGCTGTCCAGGTCAGCGAAGAAGGTGGGGTTGTCCAAGGGCATCCCGCCGATGTTGAGGGGTGCCAGCGCGGGGCCGGGGTAGCGGAGGAAGTTGGCGCGGGTCAACTCGGGCAGATCCTGCAGCGGCGGTTCGGGTGTCTTGGTCCAGCGTTCGGCGACCGGTTTGGCCAGTTCCTCGAGGCACCTGACCACGACGGGTCCAAAGGCAGGGTGGCCGGGGTGCAGGATCGAGCGCGCCTCGGCGGCCAGACCGGCGTAGAGGATGCGGGCCCCGGCAAACGGCCCAGCCCGATGGGCCAGCATCACCATGCTCCAGCCCGTGAAGACGTCCGGCGCCGCGATCCAGTTTGTGCCCGCGTAGGCGACCTGCAGCAGCGGCGTCACCTCGACCCACGGCGGGGTGCAGGGGCGGTAGATGGAATCGTCCGCCGCCAGGAAGCTGCACTTCCCCACCGGCAAGCGCTCTGGCAGGTCCGGCCACCAGGCCTGCCCTGCCGCTGTCAAGGCCATCTGCGGTGCGCTCAGTTCGAGGCCGTGCCGGGACAAGGGCGCGCCATCCAGGATCCAGGCGAACTCGGGCGGGGCGACGAAGGCTGTGGCGGGTTTGTAGGCGTTCCCGTCGATGATCAGGGGCTGGGAGAGCGGGGCGGTGCTGCTAATCGCCCACAGTGCTTTGCCTTGCTGCAGATGACGGAGGATCCGCCCGGCGTCTGCAGCCAGGTACATGGGTGTGGTCAGGACCAGGACGTCGAAGGCCGCGGCGTCGAGCCGCGCCGCCAGTGTGGTCGGGGGAACCAGTGCCGCGTCCACCCCCGCCTGTTGCAGAACTCGCGTTAGGCCACTGGCCACGCTGACGGCTGGGCGTACGCCGGGCAGAAAGGCGTCGCCGTCGAGCACGCCCACGCGGACGCGCGGGCCGCTGTAGGCAGGCACCGGCGCCGGCGCGGCCGCGGGCAGGGCAGGGGGCATGGCCGTGGCCAGCACGCCCAGCAGGACAACGTCGTCAATGGCCATCTCCCACGGCGGCGCAGCGTTCTCCGCCACGCCGTCGACGGTCAACCACAGTGCGCTCAGGCCGCTGAGGTCGGGGCGGGGCGCGTTCTTGGGATTGTCGATCGCGAAGAAGCGGTCCGCGGTGGCGGTGACCACCGTCCAACTGCCGTCCGCCGGCAGTGGGGCTTTGCACCACCAGCGACTGCCGTCGGCCAGGTGCGCGTCCACCAGCAGGCCGGCCACGCCACGCACGCTGCGAGCGGCCACCTGGACACCGCTGCACTGGAGCAGGCCGAGGCGGGTGACGTCTGGCGCTCCCAGGCCGCACCAGCCACCCGCGCTGCCCTTACTCAGACTCAGCGCATAGGCGCTGCTGCAGCCGGGGCTGAACAGGCGCTTCTGGTAGTCCGCGAGCGCCGGACCGTGACCGACCACCCGCCAGCCGCTGTCGCTGCCGTCCTCGAAGTCATCCAGGGGAAATGGCGCCGGCTCCGCGCTCTGCGCCGCACCGCCTGTCAACAGCATGCAGAGGACGCACATTGCCATGGCCCCGCTCAGCACCGTTGTCTTGCCTCTATGCATGCAGGCAATGTACCGACATCCGAGCGCCCTGCCACGTCGCCGCGGCGCGGACCGGGGTTGCGGCCTGGCACTCGGAGGCCTACCTTGCTGGCATGGCGGCGGGATTGGCGGCGCGGCATGGTTGCTGCAGGCGTGAGCCGCGCCGAGTGAGTCTTATCGGAGAGCGGTCCATGCGTACTGTCGCCTGTCTGCTGCCGGTGCTCGTCATGGCTGCCTGCGTTCAGGCGGCAGGGCTGCGCGTGGCCGTCTTCAGTGACGTGGTACCGGACTCGGACCCGGCGCTGGTCAGCCATCTGAGTACGGCCCTTGCCCGCGCCGGACACGAGGTCACGTCGTTTACGGCGGCGCAACTTGCCGATCCGGCTGCACTGGAGCACGGCAGAATCGACGTGCTGGTCCTGCCCCACAGTCCCAGTTTCCCAGGCACGGCGCGGACGCAGGTCGAGTCCTTTCTGCAGGCGGGCGGTAACCTGGTGCTGCTGGGCGGTTTCGCCTACTCCCGACCGGTTGTCCAGATTCGCGGCGCCTGGGCGGCGCGGGCTGACTTCGAGGCTGCCCTGCGCACGGTTCCGAGCGCCCTGACGCTGCTCGGCTTCGCGGGGTTCGATCCCGCAGCCTGGACGCGCGGGACCAATCATCCTGAACACCCCTCGACGTTGCTCGCCGGTACGGGACCACAGGGCCCTTGCCTCCGCCTTGAGTTGCGGCAACTCGGGCCATGGCAGTGGGACACCTATGCGACCCCGCTGGCGCCGTCCATTCCCGCCGGCCATGACCTGGTGTGCCTCCACCTGCGCGGCGGCGAGCGCACGGGGCAGATGGCGGTGGAGATCGACGAGCGCGACGGCTCGCGCTGGGTGGCCGTCGTCGGCCTGACGCCGACCTGGACTCGGCAGGTCCTCGAGGTCGGGCGCTTCCGTTTCCTCAAGGACGGCTCGCCGGCGAACCGCGGCGGCAGCGGCGACCGGCTGCACCTGGCCGCGGCGGCACGCTTCAGCATCGGCCTGGCCAGTGGCCTCACCCAGCACGCCGACGGGGATCACCTCATCGAGATCGGCGAAGTCGGCACCGCCGCCAACGCCCTCGGGGCCACGCTGGCGGACTACCAGGCGCCGAACTCGGTCTGCTTCGACGCGTACGAGCCCTACGAACTCCGCGACGTCCTCGGCGCGGTGGCCTGTTCCGGACAGGAGATCGTGCCTGCCGAGGCTGCTTACGAGGGCCCGTTGGCGGGGCTGTCGGCGCTCGGCTTCACGCTCTGGGACCGCTCGCAGTTACTGCCTTTGCTGGTCGCTCGAGACCGCCACGGTCGCGACCGTGGCTGGGCCTGCTCGGCGCTGGTGCACTACGGCGGCAAGTACGCTGGCGGTTCGTGGCTGCTGTCGGGCGTCACCACCCCGGAGTTCTACACGTCGGCAGCCTTCGAGCAGTGCTTGGCAGGCTTTCTCGCGGCGCTGACCCGTCGCGATCTGCCGCAAGAGAGCGCGGCTCTTAACCAGCGCCTGCTGGCCACCACGCTGCCCCTGACCACGCCGCCGCCCGGCGGACTGAGGCGGAGTGCCGATGGCCGGCACTTCGAGACCGCGGACGGCAAGCCCTTCCTCCTGGTCGGTGCCAACTACATCGGCAGCCTGGATCGCAAGTTCTTCGGCGGCCCGTGGCTGCACTGGCTCGAAGCGGACTTCCGCCGCGCCCATGATGCTGGCCTCAACTGCCTACGCCTCTATGGGGCCAGTGCGTTCTGGCGCGAGCCGGAGAAACTGGCTGCGCTCAAGGAGTGCGCGCGTCGGTACGGCATCTACCTGCTGGTGGTCGTCGTGGACCATACCGATCTCCTGACCCGCGCGGAGTTGGTCGAGCGCAGCACCCTGGTCGCTGCAGCGTTCCGGGACGAACCGATGCTGCTGGGATATGACCTGCAGAACGAGCCGTATGCCTACAAGGTCTCTGAGGTCCGCGACGGGGCCCAGACCCTCGGCGAGCGCTATCCGCTCTGGAAGCGCTGGGGCGAGTACGAGGTCTGGGCCGGCCTGCAGACGAACGGCAACTTCACCTCGTTCCCCGGCGTGCGGGGACCTTTGCCGCGGGATGCCGACTGGGGGCCAGTGCTGGACGCCACCTCGCGCCTTTTCGCCGACTGGAGTGATTGGCAGTCAGCGGCAATCCGCGCTGTTGACACCGCGCACCCTATCGCCGTGGGCTTCAACAGCGTCTTTGCCTGCCTGCCGGGAGTCGCCGGCCTCGACTTCGTCTCGCACCATGCCTACCAGCCACCGCTGGACTACGCTGGCGTGCTGCAGAATCTGACCACCCTCGACCGCCTGCGTCAGGTGTGGCCAGAGCGGCCGATCACGCTCGGGGAATTCGGCTACACCAACGGGCTAGCGCTGCCGGACGGCTACCTCGATCTGCACACCAGCGCCCTCGGCGAGTTCCTGCACTACCTGTATGCCTATGACCGTGGCTTCGACGGCTGCATGAAGTGGGTCCTCAACGACCATCCGCTTGAGCTGTCACGCCAGCAGTGCTCCTGGATGCCCGCCGACGACCTGCCGCAGCACATCGATCAAGGGCGCTACGGCATGTTCTGGTCCGACGGCACCGCCGTGGCCCGTCCGAAACCGCTGGTATGGGCGCTGCGCTTCTTCCGCGACTGGCAGGATGCCGGTGGCGAACGCGGTGCCTTGGACGTCGTCGAAGCCCCCACCCGCATCGGCACCGGTTACGTCTTCAGGGCGGCCCGGACCCGCTTCGTCGGTAACCTGCGTTACGCCGAACCAGGGTTCGGCTTTGCGGCGCGGCAGGCCGCGAACGTGCTTCTGCGCTGGGATGAGCGGGAGGCCGTCCTGGTTGCCACCGCGGATGCGACCATCCGCCTCGACCCGACGGCGCTCTGCGGCTGGCCGGCGACTGCGGAGCTGAAGGTTGACGGCAGGCTGGCAGCGTCGCGGCGCGACGGGCAGGGGCTGGTGCTGGACGTGCTGGAAGGGGAAACGCTGCGGGTGTCCTTGCGCTAGGGAAGGGGTATGGGGGCGGGGACAGGGACGGCTCAGCGGGACGTGCGTCCCTGGGGAGCTTCGCCCTCCAGAAGAACGTGGACGGGCGCGGTGACGGTGAATCCCCAAGTCCAGGTACAGGTGACGACGTGAACGACTACCATCACAAAACCCAGACCATCGCCAGGCCGGCCCTCGTCTCTGCGTGCTGGCTCGCGCTGGCGGCGATTGGGGGCTCCTGCCATTTATCCGGCGCGCCGCCAGCGCCGGTGGCGGATTCGGGGGTGGTGATCGCCCCCGGTCTGACGGCCGTCGTCCCTGCCGCGGTGGGTGCCGGTTTGCCGCTTCTCGAGGCCGACCTGACGGCGGTGATCACCGAGTCCTACTATGGGGGCGCGGTGCAGTGGGATCCCCATGAATGGTTCGACCTTGACCCGGCGCGCTGGCAGCGCCTGCTCCAGCGTGTCGAGTTCATGCGCCTCGGGTACATCCGCTGCATGCTGCAGACCTACTGGTACTGCACGGGATTCAGGGATGGCCAGCCGGTGTATGTCTGGGAGGGCGCGGACGGCGACGGCGAGCCCCGGCGCGATGCCGCCGGACAGCCGGTTGACCGCAACGGCCTGCCCATCGCCGAGAACCTGCGACGCATGCGCAAGCTCTACGACATCCTGGACTTCTGCCAGGCGCAGCAGGTGGATGTGCTCTGTGGCGAGTGGGGCGCGCCGGCCATGGGTGGTTGGACGTATGGGCCCGCGGAGCACCTCAAAGCGCTTGGCATCGCGGCGGACGACCCGCGCTATGCGCAGATTGTGGGTGGTCTCATTCGCTATCTGGTGGTCGACCGGGGGTACACCTGCATCAAGGAGTTCAACCTTGGGAACGAGGTCAACCTGGCCTCCGCCTACGACGCCACCTGGACGCAGGCGCGCTGGCAGACCAGCATCCGTCATCTCCACCGCGAGCTCGAGCGCCTCGGGCTCGCCGACCGGGTCCGTATCGTCGGCCCTGACGCCGGGTACTGGCAGGACCTCTGGTACAACGAAACCCTGACCGAGCTGGCCGCCGAGGTCGGCACCTATGACTTCCACTGGTACGTGCAGGACCGCCAGGTCCGGCAGCGGGTGCTGGAGCACGAATCCCGGCTGCTCCGCAACTTTGCAGCGCTGCGCCACCCCGGTCGCGCCCTGATCTACGGCGAGATCGGCCTCTGCGACGACCTGCAGGGCGACCAGCAGTGGCACGTTCGTGACTACGGGTACGGCGTCAGCATGGCCGCGGCGCTGATTCAGGCCATGCGTGCCGGGCTCTCTGCGGGCGTGGCCTGGAGCCTGGACGACAGCATCCACCTCAACGGGGCGCTGCCCAGCGACTACCAGTACCGGCTGACGCCGGCCATCGTTACCAAGGTCTGGGGGCTGTGGAATTCGCTGGGGACCGCTGCCGGACGTCCCGAGGACGAGGCGCTGCGGCCCTGGTACACCCCGTGGTCGCTGCTCTCGCGCTGTTTTCCGAAGGGCGCGCAGATCGTACGGACCTCAGGCGGTGCGGCCGCGGGGCTCTGTGCCGTCGCCGCCAGGATCCCCGTCGCCGCGGGCGGTTGGCAGATCTCGTTTGCCCTGGTCAACGACGGCGACAGCCCGGCTGCCGGAGTCTTTGCCATCCCCGGTCTGCCGCCCGTGCCGCGCCTGGCCCGCTACGTCTACGCGGAGGGCGAGCGGCCGGCGGATGCAGCCGGTTTCCCGGTCCCTGCCGCCTGGCTGAGCGCCGTCGACCTCGGCGCGGGCCTGCGCATCACGCTTCCGGCGCGTTCCGTGCAGGTCTATAGCTCCCTCGACGGCGGGGAGCCGGTCGCCTGGACCGAGCCGTTGCCGGCACGCCTTGTCGACACCATGGACGGACTCACGCAGGTCTGCGCCCGCTCGGAGAACCTCGGCTTCAACGGCTTCGCCGAACACCCGAACCGCAGAGACCAGCAGGATCTGGACATCCACCCCGAACTCTTCCTCGGCAACTGCCAGCGCATCCATCGGTCGACGGCTGACCGCTCTGCTTTTCTGACCTGGAAGTTTCCTGGCGTGAGTCACTTCCGCATCGGCGTCTACCACCGGGGAGAGGTCGTTGGCCGAGTCCGCATCATGGCCTCTGCCGATAACGCTACCTGGCAGGAAACGGCCGTGAGTGCGGCCTACGTCGAACCCACGGCGGCGGACTGGTCCTTCAGCCTGCTTGTGCCCAGCCAGGAGATCGCTGCCGGCAGCCACTACCTGCGGGTCGAACTGCTGCCGGTGGGCGCCTTCGGCGACACCCAACTCGCCTATGTGGAACTGGGCGCCGCTGAGCTCCCCGAACTGCGGGTGACCGCCGTGGAGCCGGTGCGGCGACGCCAGACCACCGGCTTCGCCCCGGATCTTCCGGAGACCCTCGTGCTGACCCTGAACCACGTCCTCCCGCGGCGCTTCCCGGTCCGTTGGGACAGCGCCGGCCGGGACTGGCGACAGGAGGGGCTCATCGAACTCACCGGCAGCGTGGCGGGGAACGCGGTCTCTGCCCGTGCGACGGTGGAGATGGTCTCGCGTCTGGTCGATCCCATGGACTCCATGGATGTCGTCTTCTCGCGCACGCCCAACCTGGGGATCGACCTCGCCAATGCCGCGGCGGTCGGAGATCGGGCGCGGTTCATGCGGACCAGCGTTGCGGCGGCGGACGTCGTCTACCGCTTCGCCGGGCTGCGGGGGTTCGAGTTGGACGCCTTCGTGTACGGCGCCGCTGACATCGGCACTTTGGTGGGCATCCAGGCGTCGGCGGACGGCGCTACCTGGCAAAGTCTCGAGACGACGGCGACGCCGGTCGACGGCGGGCAGTCAGGGTGGAGGGCGTACCGGACCGTCAATGCCACCCCGCTGCCCGCGGGTACCTCCTACCTGCGCCTCCAGTTGCACTCCGATCCCTGCACCTGGATCCAGCAACTGGGCACGATCACGCTCAGCGCGCAGCCTTGAAGGAACGTAATGCCTCAGTGCAGTCCGCAGCCGGCGGCTCAGCAGCGCGTGCGCGCCTGGGGAGCTTCGCCCTCCAGGGTGCCCGGCAGACTTGGGTGAGGGGTTACGAAGGAATCGCTCCGGGCGCGCCCGCGGGAGCCGGTCGTGGTACCGTGTCGATCGCGCCCCGCCGGCCGGCGGGGCGACCGTCGCTTCAACTCGTGATCTACTTGCCGCGCATAGCTTTGAGGGCGTTGATGATAGCGGTTGGTTCCATGCGTTTCGTGTAGTCGAGATCGACCATGCCAGCCTGGATCACGCCCTTGCTGTCGATGATGTAGGTGGCGGTGACGGGCAGATCCCAGCGGCCCTCGCCGTTGACCTTCGCCAGGTCGATGTGATAGCGTTCGAGGAAGACCTTCTTGAGGTCCTCTGGCAGATGGTAGAGCAGCTTGTACGCCCGCAGGGTGTCGCCGGCCAGATCGCAGACCAGCGGGAAGGAGAGCGCCGCCGCGTCGGCGTCCGCTGGATCCAGCTTCTGGGGGGTGACGCCCACCAGCGACGCGCCCAGGTCCTTGAGCTGCGGCAGGACGTCCTCCAGTGCCCGGAGCTGCAAGTTGCAGAAGGGGCACCACTGGCCGCGGTAGAAGACGACCACGACGGGGCCCTTCGCCAGCAGTCCGGACAGCGTCGTCGTCCTGCCCTTGGCGTCGGGGAGGCTGAAGTCCGGAGCGACGTCGCCCACCTTGAGGCCTTCGATGTCCTTCTGGTCGAGGATTTCCGCCTTGGCTTTGGCCAGGGCTGCGGTCACCTCTGGCGGCGTGGGGGTGGTGTCTTTGGCTTTGAGTTCGGCCAGTTTTGCCGCCAGTGGTGCCGGTTCGGGGACGCCCTCGACGGCCTCGATGTCGAGGACCAACTCCACCTCGTTGCCGAGCACGGTGATGCCATTGGGAAGGGTCATGTTGTAGCCCATCCCGAAGGCCGTGCGGTCAATGGTGGTCGTGGCATGGAAGCCCGCCCGGAAACCCTTGCGGTGGTCCACTCCGGACCCGAGGTAGTCGACGGTGAACGTGACCGGTTGCTCCTTGCCCAGCAGCACGAGCGTCCCCGTGACTTCAGCCTGTTGCGGTCCCAGCACCCTGGTTGCGGTACTCGTAAAGCGCGCCGTTGGGAAGGTGGCGACATTGAAGAAGTCGGGATTCCGCAGGTGCTTATCGCGGTCCGCGTTGGCCGTGTCGATACTGGTTACGTCGACCGTGGCGCTGACACTGAGCGTTTCGGGCTTGTCCAGGTCGCCCTGGAGGGTTCCGGAGAAAGAGTTGAGGCGGCCGGTGAACTGCGTGTAGAGGTGGCGGATGCGGAAGCTCACCCCCGAGTGCACCGGGTCGATCGTGAAGGTTCGTTCGGCGGCGGGCGCGGCACAGGCCGCGACCAGGACCGCTCCTGCCAGTCGCTGCAGGGTGGATCTCATCGTCGGTTCTCCGTTCAGGTTGTTGGGGCCCAGCGAATACGGTAGAAGGTCTTGGCTTCCACCAGGTCGTAATGGCGCAGGATGGGGCCGTTGTTGCCGATGATCGGCGGGTCGAGGTCCGACCAGGTCAGCTCAGGCGTTACGGCTTGACGGCTCCCACCACCGAGTCCATCCACTCCCCCTGGCGCAGCAGCGCCGCCGTCGTAAAGCCTGCAGCGGACAGGTCCTCACGGAGTTCGCCGAACGTGAAGGTACCGCCCTTGGGTGTGGCGACCAGCATGTTGACCGCAAACAGGGCCCCGCCGACGGGGCGGGTCCGGGAGGCGTCCATGACGATGTCGCGAATCAGGATCCGTCCGCCGGGTACCAGAGCCGCGAACACCTTCGCGAACAAGGCCCGGTTCTGCGCCCGCGAGTTCTGGTGCACGATGGCGCTTACCCAGGCCAGGTCGGCGCCGGTGGGCAAGGCGTCGGTGTAGAAACTGCCCGCCACCAAGCGCACCCGGCGGGCCAGTCCCACGTCGGCCATCCGGCGCTTAGCCATGGGCAGGACGTTGGGCTGGTCGAAGATGGTGGCCCGCGCCGCGGGATTGAGCTGCAGAAAGGGGATCGTCCAGGTGCCCGAGGCGCCGCCCAGGTCCAGCAGGTGCGTGAAGCTCAGGGGACCAAGGCTGCTGACCAGCGGCATGGCCAGTGGCTCCGAGACCTCGTGCATGGCGCGGATGAAAGAGGCCAGGTCCTCGCCCGCGCCGCGGACGCTGGGCCGGCGCGCGGCCGGCTTTCCACGCTGTACGACTTTCGCCAGTTGGCCCCAGCCGCGCAGGCAGTTGCCCAAGTGGCGGATCATGCCCAGTTGGCTCTGCGAACCGCCCTCGGCGAGCACCTCGGCGACCGGCGGCGGTACCCGGTATACGGGCTCAGAGGCGGAGCTCTTGTCGAGCAGCCCGAGGGCGACGAGCGCATCCAGCAGAATGATGGTCGCCCGTAGGTCCACGCTGATCCGAGTCGCCAATTGCGCGGCCGTCTGCGGCTCGAGGTGCAGCAGGGTGAAGACGTCCAGTTCCGCCCCGGCGATCACCACGCAGGACGGCTGGAAGCCGCGCACCATCTCCAGGATGGCCTTCGCACTCAGGTCAGCTCGTGCGTCCATAGTATCGCAGGCCTTTCTTCGCTTGGGGCTGCTCGCTGGCCCCCGGGCGACGGTTAGCGGCGGCGGATTAGCATATTACCCGAATGCGTCCCGTCCAACAGACAACAGCGCCCGGCCTGAGGGCACTGAGACAGTGCTCCGGACGGGCGCTGTTAGTGGAGACAAATTCCCCCGGCGACGGCATGGACTGCCGTCGCCGGGGGGCCGATTCAGCCGATGGCTTCCGATCCGGTCTCGCCGGTGCGGATGCGGATGCACTCGCCCAGGTCGACCACGAAGATCTTGCCGTCGCCGATGTTCCCCGACCGGGCGCCCTTGATGATGGCCGCGATGGTCGGCTTGACGAAGGATTCGTTGACGGCGATCTCGATGCGGACCTTGGGCCGCAGGTTGACTTCGGTGATGTTGCCGCGGTAGGTCTCAGTGTAGCCTTTCTGCTGGCCGCAGCCCACGGCGTTCATGACCGACATCTTATGGACTTCACACTTGAACAGTTCCTGCTTGACGTTGCCCAGGCGGGCCGGTTGGATGTAGGCGATGATCAGTTTCACAGCGGGTCTCCCTTCTTTCGTCTTGGTCAGCCCAAGGGGGATGACTTATCGGTGAGTTGGTAGTCCGGGTAGGCTTCCGCGCCGATCTCGGCCACATCGAGGCCACCGATCTCGTCCTCAGGACGCGGACGCAGCGGGAAGATGCGGTTTGAGAGCTTGAACCAGACCAGAGCGAAGAGTCCGACGAAGACCATGCAGCTTAGCGTGCCGACGGTCTGGGCACCCAGTTGCGACCAGTCGTTGGTGGCCGCGCCGAACCACTTGCCGAAGGCCCCGGTCACGCCCTGATCTGCCCAGCCGGCGGCGAGCAGGTCGTTGAACTTCTTGACGGTTTCCGCCGTGCCGTCATTGTTGATGATCTGGACGACACCATCCTTGACCAGCTTGTGGACGCCGCCCCAGCCCGCGCCGTAGGTGCCATTGGCAAAGAGGCCGACGCTGAGGATGCCCCAGGCGCCATTGACGCCGTGAACCGAGAGCGCGCCGACCGGGTCGTCAAGCTTCATGACCCGCTCGAAGAAGTAGACAGCAGCCACAACCAGGACCCCGGCGATAGCACCGATCAGCAGGGCCGCATTGGGGCTGACGAAGGCGCAGGGCGCTGTGATCGCGACCAGGCCGGCCAGCATGCCGTTGCACATCATCGAGGGATCGGGCTTGCCGGTGATCTTGTACATGGCCAGGCAACTGATGAACGCGCCGCTGGCCGATGCCAGCATGGTGTTGATGGCCGCGATCGCGAAACGATGGTCGGTTCCCGCCAAGGTCGAGCCGGCATTGAACCCGAACCAGCCGAAGGCCAGGATGAACGTGCCCAGGATGACATAGACGATGTTGTGTCCGGGGATCGCCCGCGGCCTGCCGTCAGGGCCGAACTTGCCCAGGCGCGGCCCGAGCACGTAGGCGCCGGCCAGAGCGATCATGCCGCCGCAGAGGTGTACCACCGACGACCCGGCGAAGTCCACATGGCCGTGGCCGAGCGCGAAGTTCTGGCCGAGTTGCGCCAGCCAGCCGCCGCCCCACACCCAGTTGCCGAACACGGCATACGGGAACATGCCGACCCAGAAGCCGTAGACGATGAAGTTCTTGAAGCTCCAGCGCTCGGCCATGGCGCCGGTCGGGATCGTTGCCGTGGTGTCCATGAAGCACATCTGGAAGATGAACATCGCCAGGATCGAAGTATCGAACACAGACATGTTGAGGAAGAAGCCCTGGTGGCCGAACAGACCGAAGGGTTTGCCGAAGAGCGTGACCGTAAACTCGTGGTTCAGGAGCTGTAAGCCCTGCCCCAGGGTCGGCTGCCAACCGATCGGGACCGGGCCATTCCAGTAGCCGCCGAACATGATGGCGAAGCCGCAGATCCAGAAGCCCAGCATGCCCAACGGGTAGATCAGGAAGTTGTTGGTCATGACGTGGGCCGCGTTCTTGGCCCGGCACAGCCCGGTCTCCACCAGGGCAAAGCCGGCCTGCATGAACATCACCAGGAAGGCCGCCACCAGGGTCCAGACAAGGTTGATGGAGATCTTGTTATGAGCCACGTTCTGGACGACTTCGCTCGCGGTCGGCGCCGTGATCTCGGCCGGTACGGGCCAGGTCAGGTCCGCCGCGGTGCCGGCGTTCAGTCCAGGCGGATAGGCCACCGAGTCGGGGGTGGGCGGTGCGGTGCCTTCTGCCTGCAGGTGGGACGGGAGCCAACTGGTGCAGAGCAGCAGCGCGGTCAGCGTGATCAGTCGAGATCTGGGCGTCATTGTCGTTCCTCCTTCGGGTCTTGGACCTTCGCCGCCGCCGGCCATCTGGCTGGCTGCGGCGAAGGTCCGCCTGGGTTGCCGGTTTCCTTTACGTCAGAACGCCACCGTGGCGTTCACACCCCCGAAGACCATGTCGGCGTCGCCATACGTGGTCCGGGCCGAGCTGCGTAGCGTGGAGCCGATCATGTCCGAGAACTTCAGGTACAGAGACAGGGTCACGTGCTCATTGAGGGCGTAGTTAAGGCTCGATGACAGGAGCAGATCGGATAGTCCATTCCGCGGCTCACCGAAGTAGAAGCCGTGGTAGTCCGAGTCGCCCAGGCCCACGTTCGCCCCGAGCGCCAGACCGAGCTTCTCGGTCAAGGCGAAGGTGTGGCTTATGCCGACGTTGCCATACCAACTATCGGCCTCGTCGATGTCACGGTAGACGGCCAGTGTCGGCGCCAGGAGCACCTTGCTCAGGGTCGCCGAGGCGAAGAGCTCCGACGTGCTGTCAAACGCGGTGCCTGGAAAGGTGTAGACGATGGCCCCTGCCTGCAGGTCCAGACCCGCGATGGGGCTGTAGGCGTAGGCGAGCGTGTAGTCCACCTCCTGCAAGTGCCAGGCCTGTCCCGACGTCTCGTGGATGTCGGTCATGTCAAAGGACCCCCAGGCGTTCAGGCTTAGCCCCTTGTACGACACCGTCGCGCCCGGCTGAAACACCGGATCGTCCGTCAGCAACTGACCGCGCCAGACGTACTGACTGACGGCGTCAGCCCCTACCTTCACGCCGATAGGAAGGGCCTTCTCGGCGGCGACGCCGCTCGTCGTCCCGGTGGTCATCGCCACCGCGGCGGCGAGGATCGCCATGGTTCTCTCCAGTGACTCGCTCATCCTGTCTTCTCCTGTCTGCCTGCACGTGGGTTATCCGGTGCCGCCTCCGCCTGAGGTCGGTCGCCATCGCTGGTGGCCTCGGCGCTCGGCGCCTTGCCCCGCCAGCAACGGCATCACCATTAGCTACCGCAGTGCCAAGCGCTATGAAGAGTTACATAAAAACCTCGTAGGAAATACTTAAAGTTATTCAACAGACGCCCCATGGTACGCTCTCCTTTTGTCAGTATAGGTACATGATTGTCTATGAGTATTGAAGAAAGTACAGTTATGTACTCATGGAGTATATGCCCACTTCCGGCCGCGACGGTTCGCCGCGACCGTGGGCAGGCCACGATCCGCGACTCGCGCATGGTCGGACAATGCGGTCTGAAGGAGGTCGCGCCCGCGCTTTGGGGCTGGTGTCTGACGGCTGGCAATCTCTTCGCTGGTTGCCGTCAGGCGCCGGGGGCCGGCGGGGTCGTGGCTTCCAGCCAGTAGCCGGCAAGCGGGCGGGGTCGGCTCGGCGGGAGCTGCCCGGACGAGCCCTCGGACTACTGCGCCTATCCTGATCGGATGTGGCGAAACGGGCCATACAAACTTACACTAAGGGTGACTTGGTTGTGTCTGGGCCGGGAGTTGGTGCCGTGGTGTGGGCACCGAGAGGGAAGCAGGCAAGCTGGGAGTACCCTGGACCATGTGCTCGAAGCGGATGTCTGTCAGAGTCGTGGCGGTCTGCGTCTGGGTCGCCTTGGGTTGGGTCGCTTCCGGCGCCACTGCGGCCGAGTCGGGCGGGCCGGGCGGCGATGGTACCTGGACCGAGTTGGGGGAGGTCGAGATCACGACCGACACCGCCTGGACAGAAGGCCAGTACCGCGCCCAGAGCCTCTCTGTCGCGGAGAACGCGACCCTGACCATTGCCGGCGGATCGACGGTGGACATTGCCGGGGCGCTGACGGTCGCGGACACGGCTACGGTGCTCTGCCAGGGCCGGAACACGGGCGGCCAGGTGGACGGTGTCTGGGCCGGTGTCGGGGTGACCCTACTGGTCGGTAGTGCCACGGTCGAAGCGGGGGCCCGGATCACGGCATCGGGGCAGGGCTATGGGCCGGCGCTCGGGCCGGGCTACGGGGGCACGAGCTACGGCAACCATGGCGGTGGCGGCAGTTTCGGCGGCTGGGGCGGGCGGGTGGGGGACAGCGACGCCGGCGGGGCGCCCTACGGGTCGCTGGAGGAGCCGAGCGACCTGGGCAGCGGCGGCGGCTATGGCGGCGGGAACGCCGGGGCCGGCGGCGGGGCGCTGCGGCTATCGGTGGCCGGGAACCTGATCGTGGACGGCGCGATCACGGCCGATGGCGTGTCCACGGCTGCCCGTGGCGGCGCGGGCTCGGGGGGCGGCGTCTGGATCACCGTCACCGGCAGCTTGAGCGGCAGCGGCGTGATTCGGGCCGATGGCGGCAGCACGGCCTGGCGGGCCGGCGGTGGCGGCGGCGGGCGGGTGGCGGTCACCTGCGGCGGGACGCCTGAGGCGTTTACGGGCCAGATTCGCGCCTGGGGCGGCCAGGGCGGCACCGAGAGTCCCTCGGGCGGTGCTGGCACGGTGTTCCTGGCGGTGGCCGGCTTGGCCGGTGACTTGGTACTCGACAACGGTGGCCGGGCCTATGATCGGCGCACGCCGCTGGCACTGACGCGTGCGCTGCGTGACCTGGTCGTCCGGCCCGGGGTCGGCGCGGAGGTGATCAGCGGTGGTGCTGCCCTGGCGCAGACCGGCAGCGGCGAACTGCGCGTGGAAGCCGGTTCCAGCCTCTTTGCCCACAGTCCGCTTGCCTTCGGCAGCGCGCGGGTGCTGAGCGGTGGCATCCTCGGGCATCTCGCCGGCGACCCTGGGCTGACGCTGAGTACGGTGGCTGACCTCGTGGTTGAAGCGGGCGGTCGGATCACGGCCGACGCGGCGGGCAACGGTCCGGCGGCCGGTCCTGGCCACGGGGGCACGAGCTACGGTAACCACGGCGGCGGCGGCAGCTATGGCGGCTGGGGCGGGCAGGTGTCGGACAGCGACGCGGGCGGGGCGCCCTACGGTTCGATCCAGGAGCCGACCGACCTGGGCAGCGGTGGCGGCTATGGCGGCGGGTACGCCGGAGCCGGCGGCGGGGCGCTGCGGTTGTCGGTGTCAGGGAACCTGATCGTGGATGGCGCGATCACGGCCGATGGCGTGTCCACGGATGCCCGTGGCGGCGCGGGCTCGGGGGGCAGTGTCTGGATCACGGTCACCGGCAGCGTGAGCGGCCGCGGCGTGATTCGGGCTGACGGTGGCAGCACGGTCTGGCGGGCCGGCGGTGGCGGCGGCGGGCGGGTGGCGGTCACCTGCGGCGGGACGCCTGAGGCGTTTGCGGGCCAGATCCGCGCCTGGGGAGGCCAGGGCGGCACCG
>CAILUI010000059.1 GCA_903837355.1 uncultured Victivallales bacterium | reverse complement strand
CTGGCGTTTGGACATTTGAGGCTGAAGCCTCTCAGGCGGGAAAAATCGCACGGGAGGGCTGGACTCACCGCACGGCGCGTCGTAACGTAGCGGTATGCGGGAGCCGCGGATCATCCAAGGCAGGGCGGTCACCGAGGAGGACCTGGCGCTGGTGCGCGGCCTGATCGGGGCGCATCCGGACTGGCATCGGACACGGGTGTCGCGTGAGCTCTGCGGGCTCTGGGGCTGGACCGACGCGGCGGGCCGCAGCAAGGACATGGCCTGCCGGACGCTACTGCTGAAGCTGGAGCGGCGCGGCCTGCTCGAGCTGCCGCGCCGGCAGGGCCCCAGCGTGAACCATCGGCGCGGGTTGGCCTTCCGGCCGGTGCCGCATGAGACCGCGCCCATCGAGGGCCCGCTGCAGGATCTGCTGCCCGTGCGCCTGGTGCAGGCCGATTCGGGCGCGGAGCGGCAGGTGTGGCAGACGCTCCTGCAGGCCTACCACTACCTGGGGTTCACCACGAAGGTCGGGAAGAGCCTGGCGTATCTGGCCGTGGACCGTGCCGGGCGTCCGCTGGCCTGCCTGCTGTTCGGCGCCGCCGCCTGGAAGACGGCCGACCGCGACCGCTTCATCGGCTGGAGCGCGGTCCAGCGCGCCGCGAACCTGCACAAGGTGGCCAACAACATGCGCTTCCTGATTCCTCCCTGGGTGCGCGTCCCGCATCTGGCCAGCCATGCGCTGGGGCTGGCCCTGCGGCAGTTGCCCGGGGACTGGCAGAGGCGCTATGGGCATGGGGTCTATCTGGCGGAGACATTCGTGGACCTGAGCCGCTTCCGCGGGACTAGCTACCGTGCTGCCAACTGGCTGCAGGTGGGCCTGACGGCGGGGCGCAGTCGCAACGACGTGCGGCACCGCCTGTGCGTGCCGGCCAAGGCGGTGTACGTGCGGCCCCTGTGCCGGGACTTCCGCGCCAGACTCATGGAGGAGGGCTGAAGGGCAGTGGACCTGCTGTCGCACTTCATGGCCATCGCCGGTGAACTGCGGGAGGTGTTCCGCCAGCAGCGCACCACCCGGCGGGCCGTGTCGCTGATGACTGCCGGCTTGCTGTGCCTGGGCCGGCACTGGATCAGCCGCTGGCGCCTGCTGCGCAGCGGCGACCTGAAGCGTTGGAGTGCCGACTACAAGTTGTTCTCGCGGGCGCGCTGGGATGCCGGCGAGCTGTTCGACCCGGCCATCCGCCACGGCCTGCCGTTCACCGGCAGCGGCCCCATTGTCCTGGCCGGTGACGAGACGCGCGTGCGCCGGGGCGGGCGCCGGGTCAAGCGCAGCCGCTGGACCCGCGACCCGCTGTCTCCGCCCTTCCATGTGAACTTCATGAAGGGCATCCGCTTCTGCCAGTTCTCCCTGCTGCTGCCACTGTACCGGCTGGCCGCCGTAGACTGCCGGGCCGTGCCCGTGTCGTTCCGGCCCGTGGACCTGCCCGCCAAGCCGTCGCGCTCGGCCCCGCCCGAGGAACTGGCCGCCTATCGGGACGCCCGTAAGCTCAATAGCATGTGCCTCAAGGCGGTCGAGCAACTGCAGAAGCTTCGCGACGCCTTCGACCGCCTGGGTGCCCGCGCGCGCCGTCTGCTGGTGGCGCTGGACGGCGGCTTCTGCAACTCCACCATGTTCCGCGCCAAACTGGAGCGCATCGACCTGCTGGCCCGCTGCCGCAAGGATGCCGTACTGTGCCGTCGGGCCCACGACCGCCGCTGCCCGTCCAGGGTCTATGGCCGCCGCACCTTCACCCCCGAGAGCGTCCGCCGCGATACCCGCTGCCGCTGGCGCCGCACCATGGTGTTCCTCGGCGGCAGATGGCGCTCCGTCCGCTACAAGGAAGTTGCACCGGTGCTCTGGCGCGGTGGGGCCCGACGCAAACCCCTGCGGCTGCTCGTGGTCGCTCCCACCCCCTACCGGCTTTCGCCCGGCAGCCCGCTCTACTATCGCCAGCCCGCTTACCTGCTCACCGAGGAGTTGGAGCTGCCTGCCCACGACCTGCTGCAGGCCTACTTCGACCGCTGGCAGATCGAGGTCAACCACCGCGACGAGAAGCAGCAGATCGGCATCGCCGACCCCCAGGTCTGGAACGACACGTCCGTCGACCGCCAGCCAGCCTTCCTGGTGGCCGGCTACAGCTTCCTGCTGCTCGCCGCCCTCGAAGCCTACGGGCCCTGCCGCACCGACCAGTACCTACAGCTCCCGCCCTGGCAGCGGTCCCGCCGCTCCAGGCCCTCCTGCGAGGACCTCCTGGCCATGCTCCGCACCCAGGCCGCCGAACGGGACGGCCCCGAGCCCCACGGCCTGCCCTTCCGCTACGACCCCAAGACGGCCGTCGCACGCTCCGCGGCCTGACCGGACCCCGGCCGCAACCGCAAGCCGGAATGTCCAAACGCCAGG
>CAILUI010000058.1 GCA_903837355.1 uncultured Victivallales bacterium | reverse complement strand
TGACCGCCCTGCCTTGGATGATCCGCGGCTCCCGCATACCGCTACGTTACGACGCGCCGTGCGGTGAGTCCAGCCCTCCCGTGCGATTTTTCCCGCCTGAGAGGCTTCAGCCTCAAATGTCCAAACGCCAGCGTCCTGCTGGACAGCAGGACCCTCCAGGGTGCCCGGCAGATTTGACTGAGGGGTTACTTCGGTGTCCGGTCTTTGCGGGGCTTGCGGGTGGGGTGCGGCGGGTCACCTGACCTCCAGGCCAGAGACCCAGGCGTTCGTCTTCAGCCGGGGGTCGTCCGGTTGCAGGCGTCGACCGTTCAACGTGACGTTTTCGAAGAGGATGTCCTGGACCGGGCTGGCGGCTGAGTCGGCCATGACGACGATGTCCGCGAGCTCGCTGCGCAGCACCGTGATATCCCGGAACAGCACTCCCGTGATGCGGCCGCGCGGGGTCTGGCGGGGGAGCGGCGAGCGCAGTTCGTAGGGGCTGTCCGGCTTGGTGGGGAGGTCCATGTGCCAGTCATCCCAGTTGTTGATGACCTTCAGGGCCGCGTGACGGCTGCCCCGGACGTCCTCGATAGTGATCCGCTCGAAGCGGAAATCGTGGGCGTTGCCGGCGCCTTCGAGGGCCAGGCCGATGGCGCCGCGGCTGGTGGACTCGCAGGCGGCATGCAGCACGGTGCAGTCCTGGTAGACGACGTGGCTCACGTCGGCGTCGGTCTCGCAACATAGCCCCAGAGCGCCGCCGACGTCATTCCACACCACGCACCGGCGGAAGGTCACGTCCTGCATCGGCACCCAGGCCTTGATCTCGAAGGAGTCGTCGGCGTTATGACAGAACGAGTCCTCGACGATGACCGCGGAGGAGCCGCCAATGCAGATGCCATCGTTGTTGGCGTAGTGCCCGAGTACCTTGACATTGGCGATGCGAACGCGGGTGGAGTTCACCACGTTCAGTGACCAGACCGAGGCTTCGCGGATGATGACGCCTTCGACCGTGAGTCCCTGGCACCACTCCACCTTGAGCAGAGGACCCCGTTGGTGCTCTGCCAGGGCCTTGCGTCCGCAGAGGATGCCGCGGCCGCGGATGGTCACGTCTTTGTGCCCATTGCTCAGGAGCATCCCCGGGCTGTGGCTGACATCGACACCGTAGACCTTCTCGGGGCGCTGCAGTTTGTCTGGCGGTGCCGGGAGCAGCGAGAGGATGGCGCCACCGGCCACGTAGACGGTTTGGCCGTCCTTGATCTCTGTCTCTCCCAGCTCGTGCAGACCGGCGCCGAAGTAGAGAACGCCGGGAGCGTTCGGCGCCGGCACCTCACGCTCGGGCGGGTTGGCGAAGATATGCAGGGGGTGCTGCAGTCCGCGGCCCGGCTCGACCGTGAGCGGTCCCGGCGCACTCAGGCGGAACGCGAAGGCGCCGTTCCGCAGCGTCGGGGACAGGCCTCGCGCCAGGGGGCGCACGCAGACGGAGGTGGTGTCGACGCCCGCCTGGGCGAGGCCCCCGAGCAGCCTCACCTCCACGGTCACCTCGCCCTCCATGTCGAACGTGCAGAAGCTCACGGGGGACACTGGTCGACCGGTCAGGGTCTGGCTGGACGAGCGGTCGAAGCGGTAGGTCGTGTAACAAAAGACCGGCAGCCCGTTAACGCTGACGGCATAGTCCGCCGAGGCTGGCTCTCCGGGCGGCGCCGGCCAGGCGACGACTCGCCCGGAGGTCGGCGCGGGTGGCGCCTGGGTCGGGCTCTCAGCGCCCCCACAGCCCAGGGCCCCGGCCACCAGGGCTGCCGAGAGCAGGCCGCGCCCGCTGCCTTTCGTCGGGTGGGTCCTTCCGGCTTGCCGTTGTGCCATGTTCCCTTGTCTCCTCTCGGCGCGGCCGGGCCTTGGGCCCTTGCCAACGGCCCGCCGGCTGGGCGCCGGACGTCTCAGGCGGGTGCCTCCGCGAGGCCCAGCAGGGGGCGGAGGAAGTGGCCGGTGTGGGAGCGGGGGGCGGCGGCGACCTCCTCCGGGGTGCCGGCCGCGACCAGCTCGCCGCCGGCATCGCCGCCTTCGGGGCCGAGGTCGACGATGTAGTCGGCGACCTTGAGCACGTCGAGGTGGTGTTCGACGACGAGGACGGTATTGCCGTGGTCGCGCAGGCGGAGGAGGACGGCGAGGAGGTTCTCGACATCGGCGAGGTGCAGTCCGGTAGTGGGTTCATCGAGGACATAGAGGGTGTGGCCGCTGGGAGTGCGGGCGAGCTCGGCGGCGAGTTTGACGCGCTGTGCTTCGCCGCCCGAGAGGGTGGTGGCCGGCTGGCCCAGCTTTACGTAGCCAAGGCCCACTTCGCAGAGGGTGCCCAACTGCCGTTTCAGGCGCGGGACGGCCGCGAAGAGGTCGGCGGCATCGGCCACGGTCATATCGAGGACATCGGCGATGGAGCGGCCGCGGTAGCGGATATTGAGGGTTTCCAGGTTGTAGCGTCGGCCCTGGCAGGCTTCGCAGACGACATAGACATCGGGGAGGAACTGCATCTCGATCTTCTTCAGTCCGTCGCCCCGGCACTCCTCGCAGCGACCGCCCTTGACATTGAAGCTGAAGCGGCCGGCGCTGTAACCGCGTACGCGGGAGTCGGGGACACGGGCGAAGAGGGCGCGGATGAGGTCGAAGGCGCCGATGTAGGTCGCGGGGTTGGAGCGTGGGGTGCGGCCGATGGGGCTCTGGTCGATGACGATCATCTTGCCGATGTGTTCGGTACCGGTGACGGCCTCGTGTGCTCCCGGCGGGGGTGTCTTCAGGCCGAGGGCGCGGGCGACGGCGCGCATGAGGATGGACTCGATCAGGGTGCTCTTGCCGGAGCCGGAGACGCCGGAGATGCAGCAGAGGGTGCCCAGGGGCAGGCGCACCGTGATCTGTTTCAGGTTGTTCTCGGCGGCGCCGCGGATTTCGAGGGTGTGGCCGTTGCCGGGCTGGCGTCGGGCGGGCACGGCGATGCGGCGGCGGTCGCTGAGGAACTGTCCGGTCAGGCTGGCTTCGCAGTGGCAGACCTGTTCGGGGGTGCCGGCGCAGACGAGATAGCCGCCATGGCGGCCGGCGCCGGGTCCGAGGTCGACGATGAAGTCGGCCTGGCGCATGGTAGCGACGTCGTGTTCGACGACGATCACGGTGTTGCCCAGGTCGCGCAGGTGGCGCAGGGTCTTCAGGAGGCGGTCGTTGTCGCGCTGATGGAGGCCGATGCTGGGTTCATCGAGGATATAGAGCACGCCGACGAGACCGGTGCCGACCTGGGTGGCGAGGCGGATGCGCTGGGCCTCGCCGCCGGAGAGGGTGGCGCTGGTGCGGTCGAGGGTGAGGTAGGCCAAGCCGACGGCCTGGAGAAAGCCGAGCCGGGAACGGATCTCCTTGATCAGGTCGCGCCCGACCCGGGCCTGTTCCGGCGAGAGCGTCAGGCGGTCCAGGAAGGCGAGGGCCTTGTCGATGGTCAGGGCGCTGAAGTGGTGGATGGGCAGGTCCGCGAGGGTCACGGCCAGGGCCTCGGGTTTGAGGCGGGCGCCGTGGCAATCCGGGCAGGTCTCGGCGACCATGATGGCGCGCAGTCGTTCGCGCATCAGCTCGCTATCGGTTTCCTGAAAGCGGCGCTGCAGGAGCGGAACGATGCCCTCGAAGGGGCGTTTGACGCGGTGGTGCCGGCGCATCAGGGAGTACTCGAAAGCGATTTCCTCCTGGCCGCTGCCGTGCAGCAGGACGTGGCGGAGTTCGGGGGTCAGATCACGCCAGGGGCTGGCCGGATCGGCGCCGAAGTGCCGGGCCACACACTGCAGTAGTTGGCCATGGTAGCGGATGACGCGTCGCGGGCCGAGGGCGAGCATGGGTACCGGCCCTTTGTCGAGGGGCACGGAGGGGTTGGGTACGAGCAGTTCGGGCTGGATGAGTTGGACGATCCCGAGGCCATGACAGCGCGGGCAGGCGCCGTAGGGGCTGTTGAAGGAGAAATCGCGGGGCTGCAGGTCGCCCAGGCTGATGCCGCAGTCGACGCAGGCGAGGTGTTCGCTGACGGTTTCTTCGTGCCAGCCGGTGGGGGCGGCGGCGTCCTCGAGCAGGCTGACGATGAGGCCGTTGCCGAGGCGCAGGGCGAGTTCGACGGAGTCCTGCAGGCGGGCGCTGGCGATGGCCCCGGTCTTGAGGCGGTCGACGACGGCTTCCAGGGTGTGGCGCTGGGCGCGGTCGAGGCGGATGGGGTCTTCCAGGCTGACCATCTCGCCATCGATGCGGGCGCGGACGAAGCCGTCCTTGCGCATCTGGTCGAGGGTTTCGCCGTGCTCGCCTTTGCGGCCGCGGACGTAAGGAGCGAGGAGAACCAGCTTGCGACCGGGGGGCAGTTCCAGGAGACGGTTGGCGATGGCCTGGGCGCTCTGGCGGCGCACGTCGCGACCGCAGTGTGGGCAGTGCGGCGTGCCGACGTGGGCGTAGAGCAGGCGCAGGTAGTCGTTGATCTCGGTGGTGGTGGCGACCGTGGAGCGGGGGTTGCTGCCGGCGCCGCGCTGTTCGATGGCGATGGCGGGCGAGAGCCCCTCGATGTGGTCGACGTCCGGCTTCTGCAGGCGGTCGAGGAACTGGCGGGCGTAGGCCGAGAGGCTTTCGACGTAGCGGCGCTGGCCTTCGGCATAGAGCGTATCGAAAGCCAGAGACGACTTTCCGGAACCGCTCAGGCCGGTGATCACCACGAGCGCATCGCGGGGCAACTCGACGCTGACGTTCTTGAGGTTGTGCTGGCGGGCGCCGACGATCCTGATGGAACCGGGCATGGCGTCTCCTCAGGCGTGTGGGCGGTCGGCGGCGATGACCACAGACCGGGAACGCCAGGGCACCGGTTTGCCGGTGAGGTGGGTTCTGAAGGCTGCGGACACGGTCTGCAGGTCGTCCGGTGAGAGCAAGCGGAGCAGGTGTTGTGCATAGCTGGGCCGGGAGTCGGGCGGGGAGTCGGCGAACCAGCGGTTGAGCAGGGTCGGGGTGACGGTCACCTGCAGGGTCGCCTCCTGCTCCTGGGCGGCGCGCGCGAGCAACCCCTGGGATTCGAGCCAGCCGGTCAGATCGGCGACGTCCCAGTTCACCATCGGGTCAGCGGGGTTGGCGTAGAGGGCGTCCTCGGCCGCGACCAGGCGCGCGGTCAAGGCCGGCGGGAGGGCGTCGGCGGGGAGCAGCGCATGCAGGCGCTGCGTGTGTCGCGGGAGGCTCTCTGCCAGCACCAGCCGCCCGCCGGGGGCCAGCAGGGCGGCGATGCGGGCGAGGGCGCTGGCACGGTCGGACAGGCGCAGCAGGACATTGCGACCCACGACGAGGTCGAAGCGCAGTTCCTCGCCGGGGCGGCTGGGCAGGAGCTGCGGGAGGTCGGCGAGGTGTCCAGTGATGACGCTGGGCCGGCGGAGGTCGGGGAGGGCGGCGGCCTGTTCGCTGAGGGCCGCTGCGCTGCGCGCGTCCGCCGCCAGGGCCCAGACGCCGCCCTCGCCGGCGCGGCGCAAGGCTTCCCAGGTGAAGAGGCCGCTGTCGGCACTGAGATCGAGCACGCGCCAGTGACGCTGGCAGGCGGCCTGAGCGAAGACGGCATCGCGCAGGCGCTCGAGGTGTTCACCGACCCCGCTGAGGGTGCGGGCCAGCCAGCGTTCGAGGGCCTGGTCCTGGGGTGAGAAGGTCAGGATCTCGGGCGGCGCGCCGGCGGCATTGCCCTCGCTGGACGCGGCGAGTTGCGCCTCCCGGCGGCGCTGCACCTGGTCAGCGATGGCCAACTCGTATCCGACCGTTCCCGGCTGGTAGAAGATCTTGCCCTGCAGGCTGTCTGGCAGGTACTGCTGGGCCACCCAGTGGTCGCGGAAGGCATGTGGGTACTGATAGCCGACGCCGTGGCCGAAGCCCTCCTTGTCGCGGCTGGCATCGCGCAGGTGGTTGGGGACCTCGCCCTCGCGCTCCTTCTCGATGGCGGCCAGGGCATCGAAGAATCCCATGACGGAGTTCGACTTCGGCGCCGTGGCGAGGTAGAGCGCGGCGAAGCCGAGGTGGTAGTTGCCTTCGGGCATACCGACCCGGTCGAAGGCCTCGGCCGCGGCGGTGCAGGTGGCCATCGCGGCCGGGTCGGCCAGGCCGATGTCCTCGCCACAGAAGATCAGCATGCGGCGGAAGAGGAAGCGCGGGTCCTCGCCGGCATAGACCATGCGGGCCAGCCAGTAGAGGGCAGCGTCGGGATCGGAGCCGCGGAGCGACTTGATGAAGGCACTGATGGTATCGAAGTGGTAGTCGCCTTCCTTATCATAGAGGACGGCTCGGCGCTGGATGGACTCCTCGGCCACATCCAGGTCGATACGGACGACGCCATCGGCGGCGGGCGGGGTCGTCTCCACCGCGAGTTCGAGGGCGTTCAGCACGGCGCGGGCATCGCCGTTGGCGACGTTGACCAAGTGGTCGACAGCAGCGGCACAGACCTCGACGTGGAGCAGGCCATAGCCACGCTCTGGATCGGCAATGGCCTGCTCCATGATGCGCCGCAGGTGTCTGTCCTCCAGGGGTTTGAGTTGGAACAGACGGCTGCGGCTGACGAGCGCCTTGTTGACCGTGAAGTAGGGGTTCTCGGTGGTGGCACCGACGAGGATGACGGTACCGTTTTCGACCCAGGGCAGGAGGGCATCCTGCTGGGCCTTGTTCCAGCGGTGGACTTCATCGACGAAGAGGATAGTGCGGCGGCCGTCCTCGCCGTAGCGTGTCTGGGCCTCCTCGGTGACACGACGCACGTCGGCGACGCCGGCGAGCACGGCGTTGAGTTGCTCGAACCAGCCCCGGGTGGCATGGGCGATGACACTGGCGAGGGTGGTCTTGCCGGTGCCGGGCGGGCCGTAGAGGATCAAGGAGGAGACCCGGTCGGCCTGGATGGCGCGGCGCAGGAGCCGTCCGGGCGCCAGCATGTGCTCCTGCCCGACGTACTCATCGAGGGTACGGGGGCGCATGCGGGCAGCCAGGGGTTGCTCTTTCTTGAGACGCTCGACGCGCGCGTGATCGAAGAGATTCATGGTTCCGGGGCGGTCAGCCGCGCCGCGTCCTCACTCGGGGAGGGCGACCTTGAGCAGTCGGGCCTGGGGCGTCAGCGTCTCGATGCAGTAGTCGCCGATGCAGGCTGGCAGGAGGACGGTACGGCCGGTGGCGAGGTCGTGCTGCTCGGTACGGCAGAGCAGGCGCACTCGCCCTTCGATGACATAGAAGAGGTGGAAACTGGTGCCGGCGGTGCGGCCGGCGATGCGGTCGCAGAGGCGGACCTCGTCGATGTGGAACGACGGGCACTGCGGCAGCAGGGGCACTTTGCGCGTCTGCCGGATGGGCCCGGCGTCGCAGGAGATGCGCCGCACCTGCCGATCGCTGAACAGGACGTGCTCCAGGGCGGCCGTGGCCGCGGCTGCGGGCACGGCATCGGCCGGGCCCCAACCGCTTACCGCAACGCCCTCCACGGGGCGTTCCTGGACCTCGATCAGCAGGTTTCCCGGGCCGAGGGCGTGGACGCGTCCGACCGGGGCCAGGAAGGCATCGCAGCGTTCCGCGTGGTAGACCTGCAGGCTCTGGCGCAGTTGCGGGGTGTTGAGTTGGGTGAGGAAGGCCATGCGGGTCGCGGCCGGGTTGATGCCGGTGATGATGAGTGCCGCCGGGGCTGCGTTCAGGGCGTACCAGAACTTGGTATTGCTGCTGGCACCGCTCAGGCCAGGGCGTTCGGGGTAGACGGTGAGGGGTTCCTGGCGGCCGGTCTGCAGGAGGCGCAAGCAGACGGGGAAGGGTAGACCGGCCCGGTGGCGCCTGCCGACCAAGTCAGCGCCCCAGGTGCGCGTCAGGTCGGTGAGGGTGCGGCCGCTGGCCGGGCCGTTGCCCACGATGCTGCTGCGCGGGGGGGCATCCACGACTTCCCACGAGCAGCCCGTACCCGGGGGGGGTTCCGGAGTGGATCCCGCCAGGTACTCGCGGAGCATGCCGTCGCCCCCATCGCCAGGCTCGAAGCACGGCTGCAGCAGGAGCGGGTAGCAGATCGTATCTGTCATCAAGAACTCCGTGTCGGCGCAAAACGACTTCCGCGGCAGTTGCTCTCCGCACGATTTCACACAATAGTATCGCTGCTACACCGCTTCAACCTTTGATCCAGCCGGGGCGCCTGGCTCCGAGCCTGTGGAGCGGCCTGGGCCAGAGCCGGATGTGATGGCGTCGAGTTGGCGATTGGGCACCCGCACGTGGACGAATCAGTTCCGACAGCAGCAGCCGCAGCCGCACTCGCCGTTCCGGAAGCGCACCCGTTCCGGGCCTTGGCGGCGCGGGTGCTGGCACTCAGTGTTAGCGTGGTCGTCTTCCTGGCCGTGGTGCCGGGGTCGTATGATCCCGTGGACTGGGAGATTCTCGCCGGCGGCGTGGCCTCGCGGAGTTACCCGGGGAATTGGCTGGGGGTGCTGGGTACGGTGATTGGGCGTTGGAGTCTGCTGCTCTTCGGTTTCGCGGTTTACCCGGTGGTGTTGCTGGCGCTGGCGGCGAGCGTTCGGCGCCTGTTGTGGCGGCGCGGGCTGCGGCAGGTCAAGTGGGACTACTGGATTGGGCTTGGCTTGGTGCTGGTGGGGGGGGCGATGTTACTGGGCATCTGGCCCGGCCTGGGGTTGGACTGGGCGGAGGCGGTGAACATCCGGGGGCTGCCTGGCGGCGTCATCGGGCAACGTCTGTGCGCGCCCGGTGGTGGCTTGATGCGGGTGATTCTCAATGGGGTTGGCAGTGCCATCGTCTCGGCGGTCCTGGTCCTGGCGGGACTGTGGGTCATCTGGGCGCACGACTGGCATGATGTGATCTGGCCCTGGCTGAAGTCATGTTGCCGAACTGAGCCCGAGGCGATCGCGCCGCCGGCCGTGGCGCTGGCGGAGTCGGAAGCTCCCAGTGCTCTGGCGGCCAGGCGCCCGCGTGCCGCCGCCGCCAAGGCGGACCGTCAGCCCGAACTGGACTTGGCGGCGGGCGCCGAGGCGCAGGACGAGCCCGTGCAAGCGGAGGGGCCGGTCTCGGCCGCGCGGCGGTCCGGGGCCGTGGCTGAGCCAGACTCCGGTCCGGTCGTTGTTTCGGCCTCGCCGCGCGGCGCCCCGGCAACGCGTCCCCGCGGCGCTTACCAACGGCCTGGCATCGAGTTGCTGAAGGCAGATGCCGGCGAGGATACCTTCGGTGATCCCGTGGAGGTGGAGCACAAGAAGAAGGTGCTCCAGGACACCATGGATAGCTTCGGTATTGACGCCCAGGTTGGGCAGGCGACCTGCGGGCCCCGGGTGACCCTCTATGAGATTGTGCCCGCCCCGGGGGTCAAGGTCGAGCGTATCAGCCGGCTCAGTAACAACATCTGCATGGAACTGCGGGCCATCAGTATCCGCATTCTGACCCCGATCCCGGGGCGCAAGTCGGTGGGCATCGAGGTTCCCAACGCCAAGGCCTCGCGGGTCAGCGTGCACAGCCTGATGGATTCGCCAGCCTGGAAGTCGACCAAGGCGCGGATTCCGTTACTCCTGGGGCGCAGCATCAGCGGTGAGGTGGTGATCCTCGACCTGGAGAAGGCGCCGCACCTGCTGATTGCCGGGGCCACGGGCAGCGGCAAGTCGGTGTGTATCAACCTGCTGATCCTATCGCTGCTGTACCGGTTCTCGCCCGATGAACTGCGGTTGGTCATGGTGGACCCGAAGGTGGTGGAGTTTCGTGCTTACGGAGCGCTGCCGCATCTGATCACGCCGGTGATCAGCAAGGTCGAGCAAGTGCCTTTGGCGTTGCGCTGGGTGATCCGTGAGATGGAGCGCCGCTACCGTGTGCTGGCCAAGGTAGCGGCGCGCAACCTGGAGGGGTTCAACAGCCGTCCGAAGTCCAAAGAGGTGGTCTTGGACGATGACGGCGAGCCCATTCCAGCGCGTCTTCCGTACATTGTCGTCGTGATTGACGAGTTAGCCGACATCATGATGACGGCCAAGGGGGACGTCGAGACCGCCTTGGCCAGGCTGGCACAGATGTCGCGTGCCGTGGGTATCCATGCCGTGCTGGCGACCCAGCGGCCCAGCGTCAATGTGATCACCGGTATCATCAAGGCGAACTTTCCCACTCGCATCGCCTTCAAAGTCACCAGCCAGGTCGACTCGCGGACCATTCTGGACGGCAAGGGTTCCGAGTCCTTGTTGGGCCAGGGCGACATGCTGTTCCGGCCGCCTGGCGCCTCCGGCCTGCAGCGTAACCAGGGCGGCATGGTCGAGGACGAGGAGATCGAGCGGGTCGTGGCCCACGTTGCCAAGCAGGCCGACCAGGAGTTCGACGTGACGGTACTCAAGGGCGTGGATGGCGGGCCGCCGCTCGATGGCGGCGGGGATGCTGACCTTGAGGAAGCCGACGAAACGCTGGTGCAGCAGGCCATCGAGATCGTCCTCCGGGACCGGCGTGCCACGACCAGCTACCTGCAGCGCGCCATGCGCATCGGCTACAACCGCGCGGCCAACATTATCGACATCCTGGAGCAACGTGGCGTCATTGGCCCGCAGATCGGCAGTGCGCCGCGCGAGATCCTGGTTGCCGGCGGCGGCCGTGCGCCAGAGCCGAGCCGTGACGATGACAGCGCCGCCGATGGCGACGACGACGATGGCGAGAGCAACGCCTGAGCGGTAAGGAGTCCAGGCGGCGTGGGTGCGAGTTGGAGGCTGGTGACTGGTGACTGGGAACGGGAAGCGGGTACTCACTTCCTCTGGATGGCGAGAGCGGAGCAGTCCTGATGGCCAAAGTCCATGGAGACAATGCGGAGGGTGGGCGCGAGCCTGAGGTGCGGCAGCAGAAGCTGCCCATGTTCAGGCGCGTCGACCTGCAGGCGCCGGCGCCTGCCGTGGCCGACGAGCCGGTCTCGCCGGTCGCGGATTCGGCACCGTCACCGGCGGTGGAGGCGTCCGCTCCTCCCCTGAACGCCCCGCCTCCCGCCGTGGCCGTCGCCTCCCCGGCTGTGCCGGCGGCGGCCCCCGTGGCGCCGCCATCCGCGAGCGGCGTTGGGGACCCGCCGCCGCCCGCCTCCGAGCCTGCGGTCGGCGGGGAGCCCGGGTCTGCAGTGGCCCCGGTGGCGGGTGGTGTTGGCGATCTGTTGCTGAGTGCGCGGGCCGACTCGGGTCTCTCCATCGAGGCGGCCAGTGCGGGCACGCGCATCCCGCGGGACGTCATCGAGCATCTGGAATGCAACGCCTACGGTCAGTTGCCGCCGGAGTACTACTGCAAAGCGCATATTGAGAAACTCAGCAAACTCTACAATGTTGACTCCAAGCCCATCCTGCAGCAGTTCCATGCAGACATGCTGGCGCAGCACGGCCCCGCCGAGGGGCTTGGGCATTTCCACGCGGTGACGACGGACAGCGAAAGTGGGTCGAAGATCAGCTACGTGCTGCCGGGGCCCGGCAGTGGCGGCTCAACGCGGGCGGTCAGCCTTACCGGCAAGGTGGTCAGCGGCGTCATCGCGCTGCTCCTGCTGATCGTGGTGGCGGCCTTGGCGGCGCAGCATTTCCGCAACCGCCAGGGCGCCCCGGCGGCAGGAGCGCTGCCGGCGCAGGTCGGCCACGCGCCGGCGGTGGACCTCAAAGAGTTTATCGTGACCGAGGAGCTGAACGCCTACGAGTTGCCCATTCCTGCCAAGTGATAGGGAAGATCTCCAAGATGCCCGATCCGCGCGAGTTGAACCTGATCTGGATCGATCTGGAAATGACCGGACTGCGGCCTGAGGCGGACCACATCCTCGAGGTAGCCACGCTGGTCACCGACAGTGACCTGAACCCGGTTGCGACAGGCCCAGTGCTGGCCATCCACCAGTCGGACGCGGTCCTTGCCGGCATGGACGAATGGAACCGCACGCAGCATGGGCGCTCGGGGCTGGTCGAGCGGGTTCGCGCCAGCCACGCCACCCTCGGCGAGGCGGAGGAGCAGACGCTGGCCTTCCTCCGGCAGCACGTGTCCGAGCGTGCCAGCCCGATGTGCGGCAACAGCGTCTGCCAGGACCGGCGCTTTCTGTACCGCTGCATGCCCCGTCTGGAGGCCTTCTTTCACTACCGTAACCTCGACGTCAGCACGCTGAAGGTGCTTGCCCAGCGTTGGGCGCCGGCGGTTTTTGCGGGGGTGCAGAAGCGCGAGACGCACCAGGCTTTGGACGACATCCGCGAGTCCTTGGCCGAACTGCAGCACTACCGTCGTCATTTCATCCGCTTGCCGGTGTTGGCCGATGGCTGACCCGTCCGCCATCACGCTGACGGTGCGCCCCGCCCCGGGGCGGGGTGCTGTGCTTGACGCGCAGGGCCGTGTGTTGCGGGTTCCCGCGGGTTGGGAGCTTCTGCCGCCAGGGGATGCCGCGCTGACCCGTCGGGTCAAGGCGGCGGGGCCGCACTGGGTGGTGGTTGAGCAGCGGGGTCGCCGCAGCTTTTCCCAGGGGGTCTGGGCGCCGGCGGCGACGATCGCTCGGTACCGCGCCGAGCGGGAGTTGGAGCAACAGTCGGCGGGGTATCAGGCCCGGCAAGTGACGCAGCGCCAGCGGCGGGAGCGTGAGCAGGGCCAGTATGTGGCGGAGTTCCGGGCGGTGGTGTTGCAGGTTCTGCGCTTCGCGCCTGGTCACCGGGAGACGGCCGAACGACTGGCCAGCGCCGTGGCGGCACAGTCGACTCCCGTGGGCAGTGGCACGGTCGCCAGGACGCAGCGGATCAGCCTTGATGACAAGGCCGAGTTGGCCTTACTGGCGTGGCTGCGCCACCAGACCTCGGACTATGACCGCCTGCCCGTGGCGCGGGTCAAGGGCGCGCGGCGCGCTCTGCGCCACCAGATTGCCAGGCAGTCGCTGCAGTTGCTCGAGCGTTACCGCCGTGGCGAGGCGGTTGATCCTGCCACCTGTCCGCTGCAGCGGGCTCTCGCCGCGGACGACGGTCCGTCGGCCAGTCCCCAGGCCTCCGCCGCCAGCGCGCGTCTGGCGCCAGGAGCCTGGGCGGATAGCCTGAGCGGCTTCTTTACCGCCAGCGAGTCACAGACAAGGGCATGATCCACTGGCGGCGGCGGGTCTTTCACGGGCATGGCCGCGGTTCGGCTGGCGCCGCGCGGCTGGCGGATCCCTTACCGCGAGCACCGTGAGTGACGTTAGCGCCGGGCGCGGGTTTCATGGTCCCGTCGGCGGCGGTATGTTGGCGCAGTGGCCGCCGGCCTTCCGCGCCCGGCCGGGCAGACGTGCAGACAGGCAGAAGGAGGTCCCCGCGATGCTATCTACGCGTGCCTGGTGCCGGGTGATCCTGGGGGTCGCCGCCGCGGCGTTGCCAGGGGCCATGGCGCGGCTGCATGCCGCCCCCGCGGATGAGCCGCCCGCTTTCGTGCCGCTGGGGGTCTACCTCAGTTGGGAACGCATCGGGGCGAATGCGCAGGCCGCTGGCATCGAGCCCTGGGTGGACGCGGCGAAGCGCCTCGACGCTCTGCAGGCGAACCACGTGAACCTGCTCTGGGTGACGAACCTGGGCGCGGCCGACCTACCGCGCCTGCTGGAGGAGTGCGGCAAGCGCCAGATCAAGCTTCTCCCATCGATGGACTCGATCGAGGCCAAGGTCGACTGGCGCTGGGCGGCCGGCAGCACCTACTACGACACCGCGATCCCGCAGGTGATCACGGCGGCTGGCGGCTCGCAGGCGCTGGTGGGGTGGGTGCTGAGCGACGAGCCTCTGCTCGAGCACATCCCGCGCCTCAACACCTTGCAGGCCCGTTTCCGCGCGCTTGACCCGGAGCGTTTCTGTACGGCGGTGACCATGTGGCCGCAGACGCCCACGGTGGCGCGGCAGACGAAGCTGCCGTTGATCTGCGTCGACCTCTATCCGTTCTTCGGTCCGAACGACCCCAACGGCCCGCATACCGACGCCGCCAGCCAGAGCTTTTTCCGGCGCAATGCGGCGGCGATGATCGAAGCCGTCGGTGCGGGCCCGGCCGTAGGCTGGGTCATGGGCATGTGCTTCAGCGATATCTGGGGGCCTCGCCGGTACGATGAGCGTGGCCATCTCGTGGGGCTGCCGGGCTCGTACCTGCACTGGCGCGCCCCCACGTTGGCCGAGATGCGCTGGCAGGTCTGGGAGACGTTCCGCAGTGGCGCCAAGGGCTTCGTCAGCTACACCCTGGCCCCCGAAGCGCCGGACGCCAAGACGGCGACCTTGCCGGCCGCCGACGTCGAGTGGAAGAGCGTATTGGCCAAGGAGGCGACCGACCTCGGCCCCAACGCCCTGACCAACCCTGACGGCAGCGTCACGCCCCAGCTTGCGGAACTTGGCCGGCTCTACGCCCGGCTGGCGCCCCAGGCAGAGCTGTTCCGGCGCTGGCAACGCCTGCGCGAGCCGCTGCTCGAGGCGATGGGCAGCGGCCAGGTACAGGCCTTCGTCGACCCCGTCGCCGGGGCGCTCTATGCCGTGGTCGTGAACGACGATCTCCAGCAGGAGCAGACCGTCTCCGTACGCCTCGGTGAGGCGGTCACCGCGGTGCGTGACCTGCTGGCCGACCAGCCGCTTGAGCGGACCGATGATTTCGCCGGAGGCAGCAGCACCGTGCGTCTGCGCCTGGCGGCAGGGGATGGCGCCCTACTGGCGATCGCGCGGGCTCCCGCCGCGCGCTGAGGAGTGTGGCTTCATGGATATCACGCGTCTATGCCGGGGAATGGATGCTCTGCACGCCTCTGACCTATTCATCAGCGTCGGCAAGCCTGTGGCGGCGCGCGTGCTCGGGGCCATTCGCGAACTGGAGGCGACGCTGGTGACGCCGGCGGACATGGAGTCCTTCCTGCAGGCGCACCTGTCCGAGGCGGCGCGCCAGCGCTTCGAGCAGGAACGCGATCTGGACATCGGGGTCTCGATGGGCGACCGCGAGCGCTACCGGCTCAATCTCTACTTCCAGCGCGGCCACGCCTGCATGGCCATCCGTCGGGTGCCCGTCGGGGAACTGGGCTTCGCCGATCTGCACATCCCGGCGGCCGTGCGCCTCTTGGCGGAGCAAGCGCGCGGGCTGGTGCTGATCACGGGCTCGACGGGCAGCGGCAAGTCCACCACCATGGCGGCCATGCTGAACCACATCAACAGCAGCTTCGAGCGCCACATCGTCACCATCGAGGACCCCATCGAGTTCATCCACCTCGACAAGCGCAGCGTGGTCTCGCAGCGCGAGGTCGGTGGCGATACCCGCGACTTCAATTCGGCCCTGCGCCACGTGGTGCGGCAGAACCCGGATGTCATCTTCATCGGTGAGATGCGCGACCTGGAGACCATCCGCATGGCCCTGTCGGCCGCCATGACCGGACACCTGGTGGTAACGACCCTACACACCGTCGACGTGATGCAGACCCTGGAGCGCATCCTGAACTACTTTCCCACCGAGATGCGCGACCAGGTGGCGCAGGATCTGTCACTGGCGCTCGCTGGAGTGGTCTGTCAGCGCCTGCTCGCCGGTGCCGATGGGCAGAGCCGCGTGCCCGTGTTCGAGATCCTGACCGGGACCCCGTTGGCCAAACGCTGCCTGGCGCAGCGGACGCTGGAGCAACTGCCCGAAGTCCTCAAGTCCAGCGAAGCCGACGGTATGATCACCTTTACGCGCAGCCTGGTGCAGCGCTGTCAGGAAGGCCTGTTGACGGTGGAGGCCGCGGCTGCCGGAGCCACCAACCGCGACGAGTTCCTGCTGGCCGCGCAGGGCATGGAGACCGGCATCGATTCGCTGCGGGGCCTGCAGGACGATAGCGGCCAGGGTTTGAGTATGAAGAAGTTGCTGCGGGATGCGGTGCGCTACAACGCCAGTGACCTGCTGCTGACCGTGGGCAGCCCGCCGATGTTGCGCATCGACGGCAGCATGCGCGGTTTCGAGATGCCGGAACTCGCGGCTGGAGACACGCGGCGACTGCTGTTCAGCGTGCTCAGCGCCAGTCAAAGGGCGAACTTCGAGACCGACCGCGAGGTCGATTTCGCTCTCAGCATCAAGGAGCGCTTCGGATTGGAGGAGGGCCTCGACACCGACTGTCGTTTCCGCGTCAACGGCTACTACCAGAAAGGCTGTGTGGCCGCGGCCTTCCGGCTCATTCCGCAACGGATCCCGGTTGCCGACGAACTGCGCATCCCGGCGGTGGTGATGCGTCTGGCCCAGCGCCTGCAGGGGCTGATCCTGGTGACCGGACCGACGGGACACGGCAAGTCCACCACCCTGGCCTGCATGATCGATGAGATCAACCGGCAGCGCAGTTGCCACATCGTGACCATCGAGGATCCCATCGAGTTTGTCCACAGCAGCCGCGTCGCCGTCATCGATCAGCGCGAGGTGAATGCGGACACCCTCAGTTTCGACAACGGGTTGAAGTACGTGCTGCGCCAGGCGCCCGACGTGATCCTCATTGGCGAGATGCGCGACCCCGAGACGATCTCGGCGGCGCTGACGGCCGCCGAGACCGGCCACCTGGTGCTGGCCACCCTGCATACGAACGACTGCACGCAGACCATGGACCGCATCATCGATGTCTTCCCTGCCGACCGCCAGAATCAGGTACGCACACAATTGGCGGCCAGCCTGGAGGCGGTGGTCTCGCAACGGCTGTTGCCGCGCAAGGACGGCAAGGGTCGCGTGGCCGCCTTCGAAATCATGCTGGGCACCACGGCGGTGCGCTCGCAGATCCGTGACAAGCGGACGCACCAGCTTCTGGGGGTGATGGAGACGGCAACGAAGGATGGCATGGTGACCATGGACCGCGCCCTCAAGGACCTGCTTACCGCCAACCTGATCTCGCGCGACACCTACCTGAGCGTGGCGCGCAATCCGCAGGCTCCCGGCGCCGCCTGAGCGGCGTCCGCCACGCCCTGCCAGAGACGGGATCCGCGCCGCGCGTGTCCGCGCTGCGGACGGCGCCCTGGAGACGCGGCGGGCCGCCGCCGCAACGCCCGCGGCCGGGCGTCTCCCCAAGGAAGCGCTGGGAATGCCGTGGGCTCCACCGCCGCGCCTCAGCGCGTCGCCACGACCAGAATGTTGCGCGGTGTCGTCTGGCGGGAGCAGAAGGTGCCCACACGCACGGCATAGCCGCTCTCCTCGAGGCACAGCGCCCGCTCCAACACCGCCCACAACTCCAGGGGCCGCCGGAACTGGGCGCGCACCATACACAGGGCCCGCGTAATCCGGCCACGCTCGGAGCCTGCCGCTTCGGCGCTGGCGGGCGACCAGTGTGCGGGCAACGGCAGCCCGGCGTGGGCGGCCGCGGTCCGACAGAAGTCGGCGAAGGGCAGGCGCACCCAGGCCGGTGGCAGGTGTCCAGGCGAACGGTAGTCGCCACCCCCACTGGCCTCGCGCACCAACAGATCCAACCCCAGTCGGAAGGCCTCCTCGCGACGGCCGGCAGCCCGGACGGTCGCCGAGGCCACGATCTCGTCGACGATCGACAGACGCAGGTCCTGGGCCGATAGCGGCAACCCCGCGCGCTGCCCCGCGGCCGATACCGGCGTGTACTCCGCGGCCTTGTTCAGAAAGTGATGGCAGCAGGGCGCAAAGGCCACGGCGCTGACCCCGCGCCGCGCCGCCTCGCGCACCAGGGTGCTGGTGAGGACACCGCACGCATGCAGGGCCAGCACCGCCACGCCTGGGCGCAGATACTCCCAGGTCGCCGGCGCCAGCACGTCGACCTGCAGGTGCTGCTGCCGGATTCCCGTCTGCACCGCCAGATGGTTGCCCTTGGCGCACAGACCCGCCTCGCGCTCGAGCGACAGCACCGGCAGTCCCGTGCAGCCGGCGCAAAGATGCCCCAGGTGGCCTCTGCCGGCGCACCACTCGATCAGGGTGGTCACGCCGCTGGGCAAGGCGGGCAGCACGGCTCCACAGAAGGCCCCGATCTGCTCGCGCTTGCGCGCACTGACCTGCGTGCCCAGAGTGGACAGGGTCGCGGGCAGAGGCCGGCTCCCCCAAGGCGCCAACCGCGCCAGACGTGCCGCCGTGGCGCGCCAGGAGTGCAGGAGCGCAGGAGCCGACGCTGGCAACTCCTCCCCAGACTCGACGCGATCAACCTCAGCAAAGGGCAACGAGCGCAGCCAGTCCGAGACCTCCGGATAGGCCTCTTCCCAGGGCAGGCGTAGGCAGGCGAAGGGCCGTGGACCCCATAGGTGACGGTGCGCTCTCAGACTCTCCGTCAACTGCGCAAAACGCTGCGCCCACGTGCGCTCCGATGACGTGCACGCACGGGCGTCCGGGCCCTCGGTTGTCGGCCATTCATCCATGCTACGCGGCGGCCGGCGCTCGCCGCCACCTCCTTCCCTGCGCCTCGGCAGGCTCCGCACCCGCCAAGGCCCTACTATAGCCGGTTTGCTGACCACGGCTTTCATACAAGACAAAAAGAGACATCAAGGCACACGCGAAGCAGCCAAAACACTCATTATACATGACAAGACTTGACACTAAGGAACCAATAGCCTATGCTAGTGTCATTCACGGCAGGCGATGCCAGTGAACGCGGCGGAGCGGCAAGTTTCACTACCCAGTACGGGGTCCGGCTTGGCCGCGGCCCTTGACAGCCAGGAAGGCACCACGATGAGTTTCTGGAAGCACACCCACGAGAGCGGGCCGGCCGTCGATATGGATGAGACGGACGAGGCCTTTGAGGGCTTTGTCGAGGCCTTGGGGGTTCTGGGCCCGGAGTTGCTACGGAATCCTGATGCCTGGATCTCGCTGAGCGACACGGACTCACTGCAGGCTGGCCTGGGCAATCTGGCCCGCGTCCCCTTGCTGACCGAACGCTGGAACTGAACACCCTCCTGCACGGTCTATCCGCGTGCCGTCTGCGGTCAGCCCACGCCTCTGGCGCGGGAGTGGCCGAGGGTTCGGGCTTGAAAGCGCCACGTCGCTGCCTTACGATCATGGGCGGGCCGGGGCGCAACGGACCCCGGGCAGATCGCCGACGGAGCAGAGCGGCGGCCGCAAGCGGCGCCGAAAGTCAGGGGATGTGGCATGGGTGTTCAGGCATCATTGGCAGGGCCGGCGCTGCGGCCCGACGATATCGGGAAACCAGGCGAGGCGTGGCTGTTTGAGGTGGCCTGGGAGGTCTGTCAGCAACTGGGCGGCATCTACACGGTGATCCGATCCAAGGCTCCGGCGATGATCAAGCGCTGGGGCGGGCGCTACATGGTGATCGGCCCCTATGACCCCCTTCTCAGCCCCGGCGAGTTTGAGGAGTGTCCGGCCCCCGGCGTTCTGGCCGACGTGGTGACGGCGTTGCGCAGCGACGGCATCGATGCCCGTTTCGGCACCTGGCTGATCCCCGGCAAGCCGCGCACGATCCTGCTGAGCCCGGACAGCGCCATGGGGCGCCTGGCCGAGACCAAGTACCGCATCTGGGAACATCATCAGATCGGCCTGCCGGGCGACGACGCCCTGGTCAACCGCGTCGTTGCCTTTGGCGATGCCGTCCACCGCTTCTTCCGGGAGCTCTGCGCGCGCCAGACGCCGCCGCGGCCCATCATCGCCCATTTTCATGAGTGGATGGCGGCCACCGCACTGCCGGAGATCCGCCACGACCGCTTGCCGGTCGCCACGGTATTCACCACCCACGCCACCTCCCTGGGCCGCTACGAGGCCATGACCGATCCGTGGTTCTATGACCATCTGCCCACGGTCCCTTGGGAGGCCGACGCCCGCCGCTTCAACATCGAGCCGCAGGTGCGCCTCGAACGTGCCGCCGCCCTGGGGGCGCATCTGCTGACCACGGTCAGCGATATCACCGCGCTCGAGTGCGAGTACTTGCTCGGACGCCGCCCCGAACGCGTGCTGCCGAACGGCCTCAACATCGAACGCTTCGTGGCCATGCACGAGTTCCAGAACCTGCACCGCCAGTACAAGGCCCGCATCAGCCGTTTCGTCATGGCGCACTTCTTTCCGTCCTACTCCTTCGATCTCGACCGCACGCTGTACCTCTTCAGCTCCGGCCGTTACGAGTACCGCAACAAGGGCTTTGACCTGACCATCGAGGCCCTGGCCCGACTGAACGCGCGGATGAAGCGCGACCGGGTCGACAAGACCGTCGTCTTCTTCCTGATCACGCGCGCCCCGTGCCGCTCCATCAACGCCGAGGTCCTGCGCTGCCGGGCCCTGCTGGAGGACATGCACGACACCTGCGATCTCATCAAGGACCAGATCGGCGAGGCCGTGTTTCAGGCCGCCGCCACTGCCCAGATGCCCCGCATCGAGGACCTGGTGACCGAGGAGGCCCGCCTGCGCCTGCGCCGCATGATCCATGGCTGGAAGGTCGACCGCCTGCCGTTCATCGTCACCCATGACCTCGTCGACGATGTCCACGATGAGGTGCTCAACCAGTTGCGGCGCTGCCAGTTGTTCAATCGCGCCGAGGATCCCGTGAAAGTCGTCTACCACCCGGATTTCATCACCCCGAGCAATCCGCTCTTCGGCATCGATTACGACCAGTTTGTGCGCGGTTGCCACCTCGGCATCTTCCCCAGCGCCTATGAACCCTGGGGCTACACCCCGCTGGAGTGCGTTGCCCGCGGGATCCCGGCCGTGACCAGCGACCTGAGCGGCTTCGGCTCCTACCTCGTACGGCACCTCCCGGACTACCAGCGCCGAGGGCTCTTTGTGGTCCATCGCCGGGGCAATACCTACGAGGCGTCCGCCGAGGAGCTCGCCAACTGGTTGCTCGACTTCACGCGCCTGGAACGGCGTGACCGCATCAGCCTGCGCAACGCGGTGGAAAGCTCGGCCGACCACTTCGACTGGAGCAACCTCGGCCAGTGCTACGCCGACGTGCATGACCAGGTGCGCCAGGTTGCCGGCATGTGAGTCGCAGTTCCCTCCCACTCCCCAGCCCCGACAGTTTGCGCAGTGCCCTCTGAGGCACTAGCGTGGGGTCAGGTGCTAGGCAGCGGCTGCACGGTTGTGCAGCTTGACTCAGCCAAAGGAGACCCTGGATGACGGAGTCACGGACTCAGAGTGTGGATGCGCCGGCGCTGGCGCTAACCCGGCGCCGGTTCCTGAAGGCCATGGCCAGCAGCGGGGCGGCGCTGGCCCTGCCGACGATCATTCCGGCGCGGGCCCTGGGCCGCGACGGTGCGGTGCCGCCCAGTGAGCGTATCCTGCTGGGTGGCATTGGCCTGGGCGGGCGCGGCACGAGCGACCTCGAGTGGATGCTGGGCGAGAAGGACGTGCAGTTCCTGGCCATCTGCGATGCCCGTAAGTCGCGGCGTGAAGCCATTAAGAAGATGGTCGACGGCCGCTATGGCAACAGCGATTGTGCCATGTTCCGCGACATGCAGGAGATCCTGGCCAAGCGCACCGACCTCGATGCGGTCCTGATTGCCACGGGCGACCGCTGGCACGCGCTGGCCTCGATCCTGGCCATGCGCGCCGGCAAGGATGTCTACACCGAAAAGCCGTCCTGCATGACCATTGCCGAGGGCCAGGCCGTCGTCGCCACCGCGCGCCGCTACGGCCGCGTCTACCAGACCGGCACCCAGCGATTGAGCGAGGCGACCTTCGTCTACTGCATCGAGATGGCCCGCAGTGGCCGCCTGGGTAAGGTGCACACCGCCTACGCCCACATTGCGCCCTGGGACCAGGCCAAGATGAGCAACGAGTGGCGGCCGGCCGAACCGGAGCCGTCCAAGGACGAGGTGGACTGGGACGCCTGGCTGGGGCCTTGTCCGTGGCGGCCCTACCACAGTTCCTACGTCGGCGGCGGCTGGCGCGGCCAGTACGACTTCCATACCTCGTGCATCGGCGAGTGGGGCTCGCACACCTTCGCCCAGGCGCAGGCTGGCCTCAACGCCCTCGATACCTCACCCGTCGCCTACGAGGTCACCAAGAACGACACCGGCGATGGCATGGTGGCCACCTTCGCCAACGGCACGCGCCTGATCCTCTCCCGCGGCGACCAGTACTGGCGTGGGTCCTGCGGCATGCGTTTCGATGGCAGCGAGGGCTGGGTGGCCTCGGCGGACGGCTATTCGCGGCCCGACGTCTCCTCCCCCACCATGCTCGGCGACTACCAGAAGATCGTGCGTGACTACACGGCGCGGACGCAACGGCCCCTGAACCACGTGCGCGACTTCTTCGACTGCGTGCGCTCACGGCGTACCACCGTGGCCAACCCGGAGGTCATGCTCAACTCGATGACCACGGTCCACGCTGCCAACATCTGCATGTGGCTCGGCCGCGATCTGCGCTACAACCCCGCCCAAGCGGAGTTCATCGACGATCCCGAGGCGAACCGCCTACGCTCGCGGGCCATGCGCGAGCCCTATACCATCTGACCTTTAACCTATTCTTAGGAAGGTATTTACATCATCATGTGTACGCTACGACGGATTCCTGGTGCCCTGGCCGTATGGCTGCTCGCCGGCGGCGTTTTCCTGACCCCTGGCCACAGCGTCTGGGCCGCCCCCACGGAGGCGGAGACGGAACAGATTGCCGTGCTCGAGGGCAACGCCCCCTTCGCAGAGAAGGCGGCTGCCTGCCGGGCCCTTGTCCAAAGCGGCACCGCCGCCGCCGTTCCGGCCCTGGCCCGTCTGCTCGACGACGAGAAGCTCGCCCACATGGCCCGCTACGCCCTCGAGCCGATCCCGGACCCCGCGGTGGACGCGGCGCTGCGGGCCGCTCTCGACCGGCTCGACGGCCGGCGCCTCGTCGGCGTTATCGGTTCCATCGGCGTTCGCCATGACCGAGCCGCCGTCGGCGCGCTCGCCAAGCGGCTACAGGATGCCGACGGCGAGGTCGCGCAGGCCAGTGCCCGCGCCCTCGGCCAGATCGGCGCGCCGGCCGCGGTTGAGGCCCTGCGGGCGGCCCTGCCCCAGGCGACCACGGACAACCGGCCCGCGCTCGTCGAAGGGCTGCTGCGCGGCGCCGAGGCCCTGCAGGCCACCGGCAACGCTGGCGAGCAGGCCCAGGCCCTGGCGCTCTACGACAGCCTCCGTTTGCTGCCGCAGGCTCCGCACCAGTTCCGAGCCGCCGCTCTGCGCGGCGCCATCCTCGTGCGTCAGGACGCTGGCGTACCGTTGCTGCTCGAAGCGCTCCGCGGTACCGACGGCGCCCTGATCGCGGCGGCCGCACGGACGGCCATGGAGTTGCCTGGCCCGGCCGTTGTCACCGCCCTGGCGGCTGAGCTTGGCAAGCTCCCGGCCGACACGCAGATCCTGGTGACCTCGGTGCTCGGTCGGCGCCGCGATCCGGCGGCCCTGCCGGCGCTGGTCGCCCTCGCGCGCACGGGTGCCGTGCCGGCGCGGGTGGCGGCCATCCGCGCTCTGGGTGAGCTCGGCGACGCCTCCACCGCCCTGCTCCTCGTCGAGCTCCAGAAGGACGCGGCGCCCGAAGTCGCCCAGGTCGCCAAGGAGACCCTGGCAACCCTGGCCGGACCCCAGGTCGACGCCGCGCTTATGGCTCTCCTCGCTGATCCCGATGCCGCCACCCGCACCCGCGCCATCGAACTGCTCGGCCAACGGCGGGTGCTGACGGCCATACCGGCCCTGCTGAAGACCGCCGAAGACGCCGACGAGACCGTGCGGACCCGCGCCATCAAGGTCCTGGGCGAGCTCGGCGGTGCGGAGCAGTTCCAGGCCCTGATCGGGCTGCTCGTAGGCGCGCCGTCAGCGGCCACGATGCAGGCCGCCGAGGAGGCCCTGGCAGCCATCTGCGTGCGCGAGGCCCGGCCGGCACCGGGGCGGGTCACCATCCGGCAGGCGCTGTACGGCAAACTGCCCGAGGGGCCCTCGGCCGACGTCACCGCCAAGGTGGCGGCCCTGGTAGCCGCCGGGACGTTCGCGATCGAGGCGACGAACGGGAACTTCGGGGACCCCGCCCCAGGCATCCCCAAGACCATGCGGCTCGAGTATGCCGTGGACGGGACGACCGAGGCGAAGAGCGTGCGCGAGAACGACACGGTGACCATCACCGCCGGCGCCGCGCCGCAAGCCCTGTCCGAGGCCCTCTGCACCGCCCTCGCCAAGGCCGCCCCCGCCCCCCGGCGGGCGCTGTTGCGCATCCTGCGTTCGGCCCGCGGTCCTGCGGCGTTGGCGGCGGTGCGCGCCGCTCTCACCGATGCCGATGCCGAGACCCGTACCGAGGCCGTTTCCGTGCTCTGCAGTTGGCCGACCCCGGCGGCGCTGGAGAGCATCAGCCAACTCGCCGCCACCGCACCCGAAGCCCGTACCAAGATCCTGGCTCTGCGGGCCTGCTTCCGGCTCATCCCCATGCAGGAGGCCCCGGACGCCGCCAAGCTGGAGGCCATCGCGCGCGCCCTTGCCCTGGCGGAACGCCCCGAAGAGCGCATGCTCGCCCTCACCGCCCTGACCGCCGTACCCTCGCCCGAGGCGCTCAAGGCGGCAGCCGCCCTCCTCGATGACCCCAAACTCAAGGAAGAGGCCGCCGTCGCCGTCCTCACCATCGCCGCCAAGACCGCGCCGACGCCCGAGACCGTCGCCACCGTCAAGCGTGTTCAGCAGTCCGACGCCAGCGCCGCCACCAAGAAGCGCGCCGAGGACCTGCTGGCTGAGCTCGAGAAGAAGCCTGCCAAGTAACAGCCCCCGAAGGGTCAGGGGTCAGGGGTCAGGGGTCAGGGGTCAGGGGTCAGGGGTCAGGGGTCAGGGGTCAGGGAGCGGGGCGCGGCACCCGGTTTGAATCCCGGCGGGATTCCAGCCATTAGCCGGGGGTCGAGGAGTGTCAGCGACGAACACCCCCGGGATTAGGTTTGGGCGATGAGGGCAGCGGGTTGGATGTGGGCGGTGAGTTTCTTCTTGTCCTTGGCGAGGGCGCGGAAGTCGCATTCCACCTGGATGCCGTGCCAGAAATCCTCGGATTGGCCGAAGAAGATGCCGAAGCGGACGGACATGGCCGGAGTGATGGAGCGGCGGGCGTGGATGATCTCGTTGATGGCACGGGGAGCGACCCCGATGGCGCGGGCCATGGCATTCTGGGAGATGCCCATGGGGACGAGGTATTCCTCCAGCAGGATTTCGCCGGGAGTGATTGGAGCGTGCATGGGGATAATGTATAGCGGTATCGGGATCGGCAAAGGATTGAATCAGGGCTTTCGGGACTCTCGGGAAATCGCGCCTGGCTTGTTAGTTTGATTATGAAACAGTCATGCGGCGCTTCCAGCTTTGAACTTTTTGGCCTCCCGGCGCAGGACGGCGACGAACTTATTGGCTCTGACGTATCCGGCATACTCATCCCGCTCCCCGGTCGTAAGGGAACCCTCGGTATTTTTTGCAGCGAGTTCGTCAATACGCTCCCGGAGCGGTTGATCCGATTGGACTGCCAACACCGCATCTTCCCTGCCGGGAAGAAGGAGTTGAAGGAGCGGATGTACGCCGCGTTGGAAGACCGGCACGCCGGCCGAGCCGAACCTGATCATGGCGACGGGTTTGCCGTGCTTGGGGGCTGGAGGGTGGATTGGATAGATCCGCGTGAGTTGTCGCCATTTTGTCGCCATTTTGTCGCCAGGGGCGTCCATGACGCGGGAAATGGCGTCAACTTGCCCCCGAACGTCATTCATAACCCATTGATTATGAAGATGGTGCGCGCGAGAGGACTCGAACCTCCACATCCTTGCGAATACTAGAACCTGAATGTGTTTTAAATCGTTCATAATAAGCGTGTTACAGCTTTTACTTGCCGTAATTGGCCGCTATTGGCCAGCAGTATTTTGGGCCATTTTGCCAACTGGAACTGCGGTGGCCAACCGTTTGTCACCATTTGTCACCACCTGTTCCGTTAGGCAGGGGTTGACACGGCCAACACCGGCATGGACACGCCAACTGATTCGCCGCGCACCGAACAAGCCCCCTCCCCACTACTCACCGAAAAAGACACCTGTGCCTACCTCAGGGTCAGCAAACGCAACCTCTATTGCTGGCGCATGGCCGGACTGATCCCCTATTTCAAAATCGGCCGGGCGGTCCGGTTCAGGAAAGCCGAGTTGGACGCCGCTCTGGAACGGATGCGGATGGGGTAAAACGGCAACCGAAAGGCACGGGTGACTCGGGTATCAGCCTCGTGACACCACGCCCGGTGCATGACCTGGGTTTTCCAAAGCTGAAGCATCGTCCCGTGCTCTTCCTGAGGCACGCGCGGCACGGTCCAGAAAGAAATCTGCCGGTCCTGCCAGATCAAGCTTCCCACATCGCAGTCGTCAGGCTGGAATGCGTCCTTGTCGGCCGTCACATATCACCATTAAACCAATGATTTCCGCCATTGAATCCGCAGCCGGAAAGGACAACGCAGCGATCTACCAGTTGAAAATTGTCCTGCTATTAATCCGGCCTGCAAATATATTCAGAAAGTGCTTGACATTTTTGCAAGTTAGGTCGATTTTTAGCGCATCAAAAAACGAGACGCCAGAAAGCTAACGAGCAATGAGCAGTATCTGATCCGGGAAACTGCTGTAATGATGTGCACTGAGCAAGGGTTTACGAAACTCGAAGCTGCAATTGCTTTGAGTGTAACCCGTCAAAATGTCGGCAGATGGTGTCGCTTATACGAGGAAGGCGGGCCTGACGCTCTAAAGTTGGGCCGTCGCGGTCGCAACCCGGGGGAGCAGGCAAAGCTTCAAGGTTGGCAATGCGCGAATATAGTGAAACTAATCACTGACAAGACGCCTGACCAATTGAGAATGCCATTCGTACTCTGGACCGCAGCGGCTGTCAGAGACCTCGTAATCACGATGTTCTCGATCGTGCTCCCGCTGCGCACAATGAGAAAGTATCTGCTAAATTGGGATTTCACACCCCAAAAGCCGGTCCGAAAAGCATGGCAGCAGAATTCAGCCAATGTCCGCAAGTGGCTTGAAGAAGAGTATCCAGCCATCGTCAAACGCGCCAAGGCCCGTGGAGCAAGCATTTACTGGGTGGATGAGACGGGTGTGACAAACAAATGCAACTCACAGCGTGGATATGCGCCCAAGGGAATAACTCCGATACTCAGGCAGAACGGGACGACGAGAAAAATGAACATGATAAGCGCTCTGACAAATATTGGCGAGGTTCGTTTCATGTGTTACACCTCGACAATGACCCAGTTGAAGTTTATCTTGTTTTTGTCGAAATTGATAAAGTCAACTGATGGACCGGTTATTGTTATCACAGACAATCTGTCAGTACATCACGGCAAGAGGGTTAAGCAGTGGGTAACTGATCAGAAGGGGGCTATTGAATTGGAGTTCATCCCAAGCTATTCGCCAGAACTTAATGCTGACGAATACTTGAACAGGGATTTAAAGAAAAACGTAAATTCAAAGAAGACACCAGGAACAATCGCACAACTAAAAGCTAACATAGCATCGTTTATGCACTGTATTCAGAAGCAACCTCAAAGGATAATGAGCTACTTTTCGGGAAAGCATATATCTTATGCTTCTCTATAGAAAATGAATGTATTTGCAGGCCGGATTAATA
>CAILUI010000057.1 GCA_903837355.1 uncultured Victivallales bacterium | reverse complement strand
CGCGGTTCCCGCTACGGGTGAGCGCGTGAGAACGTGAAAGCGTGGATGCGTGGCAGACGGCCGGCACACGCGCCGTAACCCTCACGCAATCACGCTCTCACGCTTTCACCGTGCCGGTGACCAACACCGATGGTCGTTGGGAAAACGGAACAGCCCTGGGCGGCTGTGGCTCCCACTGGCAATTCGCTTCGCGTGTGGCAGAGTGAGGACGGCGTGCGGCGCCCAGGTTAGGCCCTGGGCGGCGGCCAGGAGGAATCAGGATGCATCATGCAGTCACAGGGCTGGTCCTTGCCGGTGCGCTCGGTCTGTGTGCCGGAGGTACGGCGGCGACGACGGAGCCGGTCGTTTCGTTTGCCGCCGGGGCGATACCGCCGAATCTGGTGCGGAACAGCATCGAGACGCAGGTGATCGAGCACGAGGGCAAGCCGGCGCTGCGGGTGGACTTCCAGGTCACCGCCTGGCCGAATGTCTTCTTCACGGCCCCGGCAGGCGGCTGGGACTGGAGTGCCGCCGCGGGGCTGGAGGCGGTCCTCTACAACCCGACTGCGGTGGCGGTGTCCTGCTGCATGCGGGTGGACAACGCCGGCGCGGACGGGCTGAGCCACTGCAACACCAGTGCCGCCACGATTCCGGCGGGCGCGACGGGCCGGCTCGTCTGCCGCTTCAACACCGGTAAGGACCAGGATTATCTCTGGGGCATGCGGGGGGTACCGTTGCGGGGGCCGCTGGCCTCAGGGCCGGTTCTGGATACGACACAGATTGTCGCCTTCCAGGTCTACCTGCCACAACCCTCGTCGGCGCACACGCTGATTCTGACCGAGGCCCGGCTGTTTGGCGAGGGCGGTTCGCTGCGGGAGCTGGTGCCGTTGCCGTTCGTCGATCGCTTCGGTCAGTACCGGCACAGCCAGTGGCCGGGCAAGATCGCGACCGAGGGCGATCTGCAGGCGGCCATGGCGGCCGAGACCGCGGAGATGGCCAGCGCGGCCGCCCTCCCCGATCGGGATCGCTACGGCGGCTGGGCGGCGGGCCCCACGCTCGCGGCCACGGGCTGGTTCCGGACGCAGAGGGTGGACGGCAAGTGGTGGCTGGTGACGCCGGACGGACACCTCTTCTTCTCCGTCGGCATCGACTGCGTGGGCACGTGGGAACGTACCTGGGTCAGCGGCCGCGAGGGCTGGTTCGAGTGGCTTCCCGAAGCGGCCGAACCGCTCTTCGGCGCTCTCTTTGCCGAGCAGAGCGGAGCCCATAGCATGGCGGATGGCATCGGCGGCAAGGGGCGCACATTCAGCTTCTACGGGGCCAACCTGATCCGCAAGTACGGCGCCGAGTGGGAAACGCGGTGGCGGGAGAGCGCCTACGCCCGCCTGCGCCACTGGGGCTTCAACACCGTGGCCAACTGGTCCCAGGCGGACGTGCTGGGCAACAGCCCGCTGCCCTTTGTGGCCAGCGGCGGCATCTGGGGCGAGGTGCGGGAGATCGAGGGCGGCAAAGGTTACTGGGGCCGCATGCGCGACGTCTTCGCCGAGAGCTTTGCGGTCGCCGTGGACCGCTCGCTGGAGACGGTGACCCGGCCATACCGCGACAACCCCCTCTGCATCGGCTACTTCATCGACAACGAGTTGTCCTGGGAGACCGTCCGGCAGGGCACGCTGGCCAGTCCGCCCGATCAGCCGGCCCGGCTGGCTTTCGTGGCCGACCTGCAACGTAAGCACGCCAGCCTGGCGGCCCTGAACCAGGCTTGGGGCAGTACCGCCGCGACCTGGGACGACCTGCGCGTTCCGGGCACGGTGACCGCAGCCTGCCAGGAGGACCTGGACGCCTTCGAGTACGCCTTCGCGCGCCGCTACTTCGAGACCATCGCGGCCGCCATCAAGAAGCACGCACCGCACCAGCTCTATCTCGGCTGTCGCTTTGCCAGTGCGCCGCCACGGGCGGTGCAGGCCTGCACCGACGTCGTTGACGTGGTCAGCTTCAATCGCTACGAGACCCAGATCGGCTCCGCGGGCTACAGCCTGGCCAAGCCGATTCTGATCGGCGAGTTCCACTTCGGCGCCTTGGACCGGGGCATGTTCCATCCGGGACTGGTGGCGGCCACCGACCAGGAGGACCGCGCCGCCAAGTACGTCGACTATGTCCAGGCAGTGCTGGCGGCGCCGGCCTTCGTAGGCTGCCACTGGTTCCAGTTCATCGACGAACCGATCACCGGGCGTTGGTTCGACGGTGAGAACTACAACATCGGGTTCCTCACGGTCACCGACACGCCCTACGCGGAACTCGTCCGTGGCGCCCGCCGGGTCCATGCGGAGATCTACACCCGGCGCGCCGGCACACCGTGAGCCGCTTGGAGACACTGGGCACTGATAGGGACGGAGCACACATGAAGCGCACTTACGATCTGGCTGAGTTGCCATGGGTCCTCGAGGGCTACACGCCTTACGTCTGGTTGCACGAGTGGAAGCATGGGGCCGGCTTTGGGGCCAGCACACGCTGCATTGACGTGCGGGCGGTCCCGGCGCAGGTACCGGGTTCCGTGCAGGGCGCGCTGCGGGCCGCGGGCGTCATACCCGACTGGAACATCGGGGTCCAGGCGCGCGACGGCGAGTGGGTTGAGCACCGTCACTGGATGTACCGCGCGCCGCTCCCGGACGCCTGGCTGGATCCGCAGGCGCACTTTCGCCTGGAGTGCCAGGGCCTGGACTACACGGGCTGGGTCTTTGTCAACGGCAAAGAGGTCGGTGCCTTCAAGGGCACGCACCTAGCGCATGAGTTCGATCTCACGCCCCATCTGCGGGCGGCGGGCAACGAACTGGAGATCATCTTCGACCTCTCGCCGCGCTGGCTGGGGCAGTTCGGCTACACGTCGCAGATGAAGGAATGGAAGACGCGCTTCAACTACACCTGGGACTGGTCGCCGCGCCTGGTGCAGATCGGCATCTGGGACAGCATCGCCCTGGTGGCGGTCAGGCACGGCGAACTCCGCCGTCTGCGGTGCGTCACCGACGCCGATCTGGCGTCGGGTCGCGGGGTGCTGGAACTTGCCGCCGAGATTCAGGGCGACGGCGGCCGACGGGTCCAGGTGGCACTGGAGCGGGACGGGGCGCTGGTGCGCCGGGCTGAGTATAGCGTCGCGGAGTTCGCCGCCGGGGTCGTCTGGAGTGACCTCCCGGTGCAGCTCTGGTGGCCGAACCTGGCCGGCGAACAACCGCTGTACGACGTCACCTGCGTGCTGCTGGACGCGGCCGGCCACGAGCTTGACCGGCAGCAGCGCCGGGTCGGCTTCAAGCATGTCGAATGGGTGCCCTGCGAAGGCGCGCCGGCGGCAGCCGATCCCTGGGTCTGCGTCGTCAATGGGCGCCCGCTCTTTCTGCAGGGAGTCAATTTCGCGCCTCTTTGTGCTAACTATGCCGATCTGACGCGGGCGGACTACGAGCGCCGCCTGTTGCAGTACCGTGACCTCGGCCTGAACCTCTTCCGCATCAATGCCTGCCAGTTTCTGGAGCGGCAGTGGTTCTACGATCTGTGCGACGAACTGGGGCTGCTGGTTTGGCAGGAGTTCCCGCTGACCTCATCGGGCTTGGAGAACTGGCCACCGGAGGACGAGACGAGCATTGCCGGAATGGTCGCGATCGCAACCTCGTTCATCGAGCGCCGCCGGCATCACGTGTCGCTGCTGCTTTGGTGCGGCAGCAACGAGCAGATGGGCGACCTGCAGGGCAACAAGACGGGGATGGGCAAACCCTGCGACCTGAGCCATCCGATGCTCAGGCGTCTGGGCGAGGTCGTGCAGGAGATGGACCCCAGGCGGCGTTACCTGCCCACCTCACCCTATGGCCCCCGCGCCAACGCCAACCCTGCCGAGTTCGGCAAGGGTCTGCACTGGGCGGTGCACGGCGGTGCGGCGCTGGGTACTCTCGCCAGCGCCGAAGCGTACTGGGCCAACGACGACGCTCTGTTCCGTCCCGAGGTGTACTGCTCCGGAGCCAGTTCGGTGGCGCTGATCGAGAAGTACGCCGGCACCCTCCCGACCTTCCCTGCCACCATCGACAACCCTTACTGGACCCGGCTGACGGTCTGGTGGCTGGACTGGGGCAAACTGGTGGCGATCCACGGCCGGGAGCCCGCCAACCTGGCCGAGTACGTCGAGTGGAGTCAGGCTCAGCAGGCCCTGATGATGAGCCGGGAGATGCAGGCCTGCAAGGCGCGTTTCCCGCGCTGCGGCGGGGTGCTGATGTGGTCCGGGCATGATACCTTCCCGCTGACGATCAATACCTCGCTCATCGATTTCGACGGCAACCTCAAGCCGGTGGCCACGGCGGTGGCGCGGGTCTGGCGTGCTGAAGCCACGCAGAAGGAGTAATTCAAGATGATGTCAGTCAGTGAGTTGGGAACACGGCAACGGCAGGCGGCAACGCTCTTCCAGCGGGCTGGGATCGTGGTTACCTCGGCGGAGTTGGCGCGTCTGGAGGCGGCGGATTTCGGACTTGATCAGTTCGAGACCACTGGCCTCGGCGTCCTCGTCTACGTCAATACCGAGCGCTGCTGCGCCAAGGAGTTGGCCATGTGGCCGAGTCAAACCTGCCCGGAGCACCGGCACCCCAACCGGGGGCATACCTTGGGCAAGGAGGAGACCTTCCGCTGCCGCTATGGTGTGGTCTACCTCTATGTTCCCGGTGCCACGACGGAACACCCGCGGGCTGTGGTTCCTGCCGGTCGCGAATCCACCTACACCGTGGGGCACGAGATCGTGCTCCGGCCGGGTGAGCAGTACACCCTGGCGCCGGACACCCTGCACTGGTTCCAGGCCGGTCCGGATGGCGCGGTGGTCTCGGAGTTCTCCACCCGTAGCACCGACGAGAACGACGTGTTCACCGACCCGGAGATCCAGCGTCTGACCAAAGTGGTGCAGTGACGGGCCAAAGCGCTGATGCGTAACGCCAGTGAGGTCTGCGCGGACCCCTGGAGGGTCCTGCTGGACAGCAGGATTCGCCCTCCATAGCGTGCCCGCAAGGCCGGCGGGTGGGGACTTTACTGAGGCATTGCCCCGGCGTGTCATCGGTGCTTGTCCGAGGCTCGGCGTGACGCTATAGTCGCACCGCCACGAAGGTCCACGATTCCCCGGTTGAGCCGGTGCCGAACGGTTGGAGCCTACGGTCCATGGTTGTTTTCCGCCTACTGGTACGGCTGCTGCGCCTGCCCTTTGATCTGGCCTTCCTCTCCGCCGATGTCCTACGTTTGCTCCTGTACCAGGGGGTGGGGCTCTTCTGCACGATCACGGGCACCGAACGCCCGCTCTTCGGGCCTTGCGCGCGCAGCTTTCTGGTTGATGTGGATGGGGTCGAGGTGCCGCGTTGCTCCCTGGGCAGCAAGTATGGGAACCCGTTTCTGGCGCGTCTGATCTGCGCCGGACTCGCTCACGACGACGCGGGCGCCAGCATTGCGGTGTGCGGCTGCGAGAGCGCGGTGCGTGCCAGCCTGTTGCGCGTGATCGTTGCGGGGCTTCTGCTGCTGGTATTCTGGGGCCTCGTGGCGAGTACCGTGGGCTACGCGTGGAGCCTGCGTTACGGCAACCCCTTCAGCGCGACAAAGGCCCAGCCGCAAGCCACAGCGACGACGGACCCGGCCCTGACGGAGGAGCAACGGCAGGAGCAGTCGCGCGGCTGGATTGTCAAGGGCGAGCAAGACCTGCTGGCCGGTGACGCAGCGAGTGCACGTGTGGCCCTGCAGAAGGCGATCGAGCTCGACGCCAGCAGCCTCGCCGCCTTCACGGCGCTGGGGCGCGCCTGCATCAAACTCGAATTCTTTGGCGAGGCCCAACAGGCCTATGACCAGGCGCTGAAACGGGCTCCCCGGAACCTCGAGGTTGTGCTCGAAGCCGCCGCCCTGGCCCGCGACACCGGCAACCCCCAGCGCGCTCTGGCCCTGGCTTCCCAGGCAGTCGAGCAGTCGCCGCAGTCCTTCGCCGCCACTCTGGCCCTGGTGCGCGCTCAGCGGCAGGTCCAGGACCTGACCGGGGCCGCGACGACGGTGGCGCGTTTGCTGGCCCTCAAGCCGGATGACGCCCAGGCATCCCTGGAAGCGGCCGCTATCGCTCTGGCACAGGGGGCTCTGGACGATGCGGAGCGTGGGTTCCGGCGCAGCATCGAGGCCGACGCCACGCTGCTCGAGCCGCGCATCGGCTTGGCCCAAGTGCTGGGGCGGCGCGGCGATGCCGCCGGCGCCCGCCAGCACTTGTTGGCTCTGGTCACGGAGTACCCCGGGGACCCCACGCCGAAGATCCAACTGGCGGAACTCGGCCTGCAGACCGGCAACCCGACGGAGGCGGTCCGTCTCTACGGGGAGATCTGCCAGACCTTCCCCAACCGTTTCCTGCTGCGCGCGCGGCACGGCGAACTGCTTGGGCTCAGCGGCCGCACCGATGAAGCCTACCGCGTCCTGCAAACTCTGCTCAAAGACAGCCCCGGCAATGCCATGGCCCATCTGGTTCTCGCGGACCTCTTCGTGCGGCGCGGCTTCATCTCCCTCGCCGATGAGCACGTTGCCCAGGCTCTGGCGCAGCGGCCGGGCGACCCGCAGGCCTATCGCCTACGGGCACGGATCGTGGTGGCACAGGGTAACATGGAGGCGGCGATCCGCATTCTGCGGGCCCTGATCGAGCTTACCCCACAGGATGCCGAGTTGCACGCACGACTGGCCTACTGCCTCGAGCAGACAGGCGAGCTCGATGAGGCCGAGAAGGAGATCGGCCGTGCCATCCGCATTCGTCCCGACCTGGCTGCGCTCTACGTGCAATCCGCCCAGTTGCTGGTTCGCGCCAGGCGTCTGGACGACGCCGTGGCGGCCTATCGAATCGCGCACGAGCGCGACCCCGGCAATGCGCTAGTGCTCAATAACCTAGCTTCCGCGCTGCTCGAGGCGGGAGGCCCTGCTGCCGAAGCCGTGAAGTTGGCGGAGAAGGCCCGTGGCATCGCTCCCGGCAACCCCGAGATCGCCGACACGCTGGCGTGGTGCTATGCCCGCTCCGGCAACGCGCCAGCAGCGGAGGCGCTGAGTGCCGAGGCCGTACGCAGCTTGGGGGAGAACGCCACCGTACGCTTCCACCGGGGCCTGATCCTGCAGGCCCTGGGGCGGCGGGTGGAGGCCACGGCCGAACTTGAGACGGCGCTGCGGCTCGGTCTTCCGTCAGCCCTGGCGGGTGAAGCAACGAGCGCACTGGGCACGCTCAAACAGCCCTGAAACGCGGGTGTCAGGGCGTACTCCGAGCGCGGCTCCGTCGCCGCAACCAGCGCTCGTAGGTCTGCTCGACGGTCTCGGCCATGTGCGCGATGCGGAAGTTCGTCGTGGCGTAGTCCCGAGCGGCCTGTCCCAACTTCCGGCGCGTGCCGGCTTCGTCCACCAGGCGCATCCAACTCGACTCCAGGCCGGCCACCGTCAACTCGGTGACCAGGCCGGTGCGGTCGTGCTGGACGATCTCGGGCAGCATGCCGACGTCGGAGACAACGCACGGTTTGCCCATGGCCATGGCTTCGCGCACGGCCCGCGCCGTACCGTCGTACCCCGGCATGATCAGCGTGAAGATATCCATGCACGCCAGCGTGTCGTCGTAGTCGTCGGTGCGGTAGCCGCCAATGATCACCTGCTTCTCGAGGCCGTGCTGGCGCACAGGGTTGAGCACCGTCTCCTCGATCTGTCCCGACCAGCCCAGCAGGAGGAAGCGTACGTGCGGGCGGCGCGCCACCACGCGAGCGGCAGCCTCCACGAAGGTGTCCATACGCCGGTACTCCTGGAAGCGCGTGACGATGCCGATCACCACGGCGTCCGCGGCGATCCCGAACACCGGCCGCATCGGTCGCCAGGTGCGGTCGGGGCGGAAGCGCTCCAGATCGATGGTCAGGGGCTGCAGCGCGATGGAGTCAGGGTTGAGGCCGAAACGCTCGATGTACTGCAGGCGGAAGGCGGGGGTGAAAACGAAAGCCCCGTCGGCGCTCAGAGGGCCGGACAGGCCCAGGCGATGCAACCAGGTTGCAGGTGGGACTTTGCGCCGGTGCAGGGTCTTGACCAGCAACGGGCGCGCCGCGCCGCGCAACCTGCCGCAGAGCACGCCGAGCGCCTGGTCATGGCTGAGATGCGCATGCAGCACCTCGATCTTCTGCTGCCGCAGGAAGCGCGGCAGCGCAACCAGGTCGTGCAGGGTATGGCCAATTCCCATGTAGCGGTCCAAGGCGAATTCCGTCGTCACCTGCAGGCCGGCAGCGCGAGCTTTGTCAGGAACGTTCTCCTCCACCTCGTGGATGCCTGCCGGCATCTTCCGGCAGGCGAAAAAGAGCCGGTGGCCGCGCTGCTGCAAGCCCAGGCACATCTGGATGACCGGCTCGGCAGGACCCGTCCAGCGCCAGTCGCTGTAGAGACAGAGGATATTCATATCGTCCGCGAGCCATGAATCCCGGCATGTGCAGGGCCATGGGAGTCACAGCCCTTTACGGTTCCTCGAAGGCGAACACAGTGAAGACTAGCAGTTGGGTATCGGGATCCTGCCAGGCCGTTTCGGGCAATCCAGCCTTCTCGGAGCAGAGCACACTGAGAAAGCGTTCCTGGTCAGGGAGCTGCTCCCAGACTTGGGGCAGGAAGAGGCCGCTGCGGGCGCCACGGCGCACCACGACGCCGTGGCGGCGCGGGACGATGGCAGCGGCGTTGGCGACGGCCGTGAGGGGTGAAAGAACCGAGATCTCGATGTGCAGATCGGCAAGTTCGGCAACACTGACCGCAGCGAAGCGGGGGTCCTTACTGCTCGCCGCCAGGGCCATCTCCTGGACCGCGCGCCAGAGTTCCATACGGGGCTCGGTCATGCCGATGCAACCGCGCAGACGGCCGCCCTTGTGCAGGGTCACGAAGACCGCGGCGCGCGGGGTGAGCGCCGCCGCCATGGCAGCGGGCGGTTCGTAGCTGAAAGGTTCACGGCGCGCCGCGGCGGTGAGCCGCTGCCGGGCCAGGGTGAGCAGTTCCTTCCGAACCTCGGGCGCGACGCTGAAGGGGCTGTCCTGCGGCGCCGCGGCAGACGGGTCCGGCGCGGGGGCCGCGGGGGTGACGGTGATGACGGCGGCCGCGTATCCTACAACCCGGTCCTTGTCGCCGCCGGGCAGCGCGCCCGAGTTGGCCATCTGGAGCACGCGCACGGAGGTCGCGCCGCGGGTCTGGGCATAGATCAGGGCCGTGCCGACGCCGCCACTACCGCACATCGCCGTCTGCACATGGTCCGCGGCGCGGCGCTGCCGGGTTTCCGCCAGGTAGGTAAACAGCGCCGCCACATCCATCCGCTCGACGCAGGCCATCGTCTCCTTGACCAGTCCGACGGCGGCGGTGTCGGCCGGGTAGTGACAGAGATCGGTGCTGGCAATGAACAAGAGTCTGCGCGAGCCGGCGTTCTTGGCCAGAGCGTCGGCGAGCAAACGGCAATTCGCGGCCGTGGGCTCGCCGAAGAGGATGGGGACGATGCGGCAGGCGGGCAGCAGTGTCTGCAGGAAGGGTAGCTGCACCTCGACCGAGTGTTCCCGGCGGTGTACCTGACTGCGGACGATGATGCCGGGGTGCGCCCGCGCCAGGGCGGCGACCAGGTCGGTGTCGACGGCGACCGGGCCCAGTGGCGTCTCAAAGGCCGCGGCGGCGGACAGCACCGCAACGATGCCGGCCGCGTTGGCGTCGTGACCGATGATGATGGCGGTGTCCGCCTGGACGCCGGCCAGGGCCTTGTACCCGGACGCGGCGACCGCCGCGGAGTAGCGGTAACCTGCATGTGGAACCATGATGCCAACCACCTCTCCGTCGACCTGAACGGCCGGCGCCGCCTCGAGGTAGGCCTTGACATCGCGGCGCAGTTCGTCGGCGCTGCCGGGATAGAAGGTTCCGGCAACGGCGGGCGGGCGGGCACTTTCCGCGTTCACGATCCATCCTCCCACGAGAACAACAACGGCAATGAGCCGTTCGCTCCAGCGGCGCCGGAAGACTCTGGGTTGAGACGCTGCCACGAAGCACACCCCCGCCGCTGCCCCGTCGTACCGATGCTGAACACTGCGCTGTCGAGTCCGGGACTATAGCCCGCGTCCAACCGGGTTGTCCAGCCAGACTAGGGCTGTTCCGACCGCGACACCAGGACCTCCATGACCCGCTTCCGGTGGATCTTGCGGACCAGAATCTGCAGGCCGCCGGCCTGCACCACGTCGCCCCCCTTCAGCGTCTGCGTGGTTTCGGTCTCCAGCCATTCGGCGAAGGTCAGCCTGGGGTCCAGCGCGGCGAGTGCAGGCGCGTTCCCCAGAACGCTCGTCACCTGGCCCAGCGTGGCGCCACCCCCGACGATCCAGCGTTGCCCCGAAGGCACAATGCGACGGGGCAAGCGGTCAAACTCATCCTGGATGTCGCCGACAATCTCCTCCAGAATATCCTCCAGGGTGATCATCCCGCAGAGGGTACCGTCCACGCTTCGCACCGAGACCAAGTGTACGTGCTCACGCATCATCCGGCTGAAAACCTGGCCGATGGTCGCCCCTGGGCTAACCTCGAGCAACGGTCTGAGGATACGCCGAATGGAGGGATCCCCGGGGGATGACTGCGCCAGGAAGAAGATGTCCTTGATGTTGACGTAACCGATGATGTGCTGCGCGTCTCCAGGCCTCTCGGTCACGGGAAACCGAGTGTACCCGTCCAGGTGGATGGCAACGAAGAAATCCGCGAGGGTTCCCTCCGCGCTAAGCATGACGATATCCTCGGCACGCACCATGATGTCCTGCGCCTTGACCTTGGCCAGAGCGCCGCTGCCCATGATGATGCGCTCCTGTTCGGCGCCGATGATGCGGCTGGCGCGCAAGGCCCGAGCGTGCGCCTGGAGTTCTGTCAGCCCCTGCTCGTAAGGCGTGCTGGCGCCGGCCGGCATCCGGCGCTCGAACCGGCGTACCAGCGCCTTCGTCATCCACTCGCAGGCCAGCACCGCGGGATACACCAGCATCGTAAAGACGCGCATGGCCGGACTCAGCTTCAGGCAGACCCATTCGCTGTTGCGGATGGCCACGCTCTTTGGAACCAGCTCCCCCGCGACGATCGTGATGGCGGACAGCGGCAGCACGACCAAGGAGATGGACAGCACGCCGGCCATTCCGGGGGAAAGGTGCAACCGCTCGCGAAGCCACGGCGCGAGGCTCTCCCCGGCCCCGGCCCCTCCCGTCGCCGCCGCAATGGCCCCGACCAGCGTGATGCCGATCTGAACCACGGCGAGGCTGGCCTCCATGCGACCTTTCATGGCCAGCGCCGTAACCGCGCCGCGTTGACGCTGCTCGGCCAGCATCCTGAGCCGGCCCAGGCCGACCGACGCCAGCGCCAGTTCATACGCCGCGAAGAAGCCGTTCATGACCAGCATTACCACGATGATCGTGACTTCGACCAGACCCATTGCTCACCCCTCGGCAGCCAGATGGAGCTCACGCTGCCGCGGCCTCGTACGGCCGCGGCAGGTGTCTGAATATACCCCGCCCGCACAAAGTGGCCCGAACGCAGCAACCGGCCGCTACCATACCCCCGCGTGTGCACTGGCGTTGCCGGCGGCATGAAGCCGCCCTGGCCTCGCGCCGCGGGTGCATGACATTCGTGTCGGTTCGATAAGGGGAAAGGTGGTCAGCCCGCAGAGACGTGAGGGTGCAGAGGAAAGCCGCGATCATGGCGACGTGTCTGATCCGTGCTCTCCGAGTCATCCGTGGTGGATTCCCCCGTGTT
>CAILUI010000056.1 GCA_903837355.1 uncultured Victivallales bacterium | reverse complement strand
GGTCAGCGACTTCTCCGAGAAGATGGGCGGCAAGGGGCCGGCGCCGCTGGCGGACATGCAGGCCGCCGCCGCCTGGCAGGCCGCCTTCGGGGTCACCGAGTTCACCCTGTACTACGACGTGGCCGACCGCTCGGCCGCGGATACGCACGCCTACGGCGACTACGTCGGCCGCCTGAACACCATCCTGAAGCTGGCGAAGCTCGACCCGGAGGTGCTGCTCTACTACCCCATCCACGACCTGTGGGCCGAGTACAAGCCGGTGGCCGAGCCCATCAGCATGGACTCGCAGACGCCCCACGCCCGCGCCCTGGTGGACTCTTTCAACCGCCTTGGTCAAGCCCTGACCCGCCAGCAGATCCCCTTCACGCTCATCGACCACGACTTCCTGGCTGCGGCCAAGGTCCGGGCCAGCGGCATCCTGGAGATCAAAGGGCACGCCTTCCGCACCCTGGTACTGCCGCAAGACATCGTTTTGCCTGCGCCTGCCGCCAAGGTCGTCGCACGCTTCCAGGCGCGGGGCGGCACGGTGGTCGCCGAGCCGGCCGGGGCCGCCCTCACCGGCGCGGATCTGGCCGCTGCCAGCCGGCCGCGCTACGCACTGAGTCCGGCCTGCGACCGCCTGGTGCTCGGACGCTTCGTGCGCGCCGGCCGGGCGCTGCTGCTGCTGGTGAACGTCGGCTCCGCCGACTACGCCGGCGCGTTGAGCACGGCGACGCCCGGATCCTGGACCCGCCTGGATCCGGCCAGCGGCGCCGTCGACGTCATCACCGTCCCGCCCAACGGCGCCCTCCCGGTAGCACTGGGCCCCCGCCAGGCCGTCGTCCTGATCGGGCCGGGGTGAGCACGACGCGGGCGCGGTGCGTTCCAGCTAACCCACCGTGCCACGCGCCGGAGCGGCCAAATCCTGCGCCAGACGCGCCAGGCCACGAACGTGCACCTTCTCGCCCAACGGGAAGCCGGCAGTGCCGGGAATGACGACGGTCAGGGTCTCCAGACCGAGTTGCTCGATGGCCTGCCGTTGCGAGGCGGTGCATTTCGGCGCGTCCGTGTACTTGACTTCAAAGCCCTGCCGGGAGCCACGCCGGAAAAGCAGCAGGTCGAGTTCGGCCTGGTTGTGTACGCCCCAGAAGAAGATCTCCTCCTCGCCAACCCCGCTCAGCCGAATGATCTGCTCGATAGCGAACCCCTCCCACGAGGCCCCGAGTCGGGGATGCGTAACCATCTGCCCCATGTCGCCGATACCCAGAAGGCGATGCAGGATGCCGCTGTCCCGGAAGTAGATCTTCGGAGTCTTGATCTGGCGCTTACGGAGGTTCTCGAACCACGGCAGCAGACGCCGCACCATGAACGTCCCAGCCAGAATATCGAGGTAGCGGCTGGCCGTGGTATCAGCTATCCCCAGGCTCTTGCCAAGCTCCGAGGCGTTGAACTGCTGGCCGTGGTAGTGAGCCAGCATCATCCAGAACCGGCGCAACGTCATGGCCGGAACCTGTAGTCCCAACGCCGGGATATCCCGTTCGAGGAAGGTCCGGACATAGCCCTCGCGCCAACGCCAGCTATCCTCCTCCGAGGCGGCCAGAAAGGACCGCGGCAAGCCGCCGCGTAACCACAGTGCATCTGCGGTCTCCGCTCCGGACTCGGACAGGTTGAAGGGGTGTACCTCGACGAACTCGATCCTGCCGGCCAGCGTCTCGGAGCCCTGCCGGATCAGATCACGTGAAGCACTGCCGAGAATGAGGAATCGGGCGGGGGACGGCGTGCGGTCGACCAGGACGCGGATGACCGGGAACAGATCTGGACGCCGCTGGACCTCGTCGATCACCACCAACCCACGGAGCCCCTCCATGGCCAACTTGGGCGTGGCGAGCCGCTCCACCTGAGCTGGATCCTCCAGATCGAAGTAGTTCAGCATCTCGTCGCAAGCGATCCCGCCGGACCGGGCAACCGCCCGAGCCAGCGTCGTCTTGCCCGTCTGACGCGCCCCCAGCAACGCCACGACCGGACTGCGCCGAAGCGCGTCCACAACGTGACCCTGAAGCACTGTTCTATCCATGGCGTCTCACCATATCTATGAAATCTCGGCAGTCAATGCAGAGATTTCATGAACCGCCGCCTCGGTGCCCCGCAGGGAACTGAGGCGATGGCCATGGTTGGGAGTGCACGACGCGATTTTCAAGCCCACCGGCGGGGGTTCAGCCGCGGCATTCCGACGGCCGCGGTCATTCGCCGCGACGAACGCGAGCGCGAATGGACCATGCATGGACGCGCCGATGGAGGACAGGCCGGCGTTCGCGCCCAGCGGCCGCGCGGCGCCTGTATCGGTATCGCCGGCGAGATTGGCGTTGATGGCCGCTACCTGCTTGCCATCCAGCACCCGTTGCGCCTCCGTACCGTTATCGAACCCAACCATGGAGACGTGCACATTGGCGCCATCGAGGACCCAGGGCCGATCGCTCTCGGCGAAGAAGATGCCGCCGCTCGCCTTGACCGCCACTTGGCGACGAACTGGGTTCCGGTCATGGTCTTCCCCTCCGGGAGTGCGTGTGCCCGTAGGGTAGCGTCCGCAGTGGCTACCGTCAACCGTGGCCGGCCGGGGGCGGCGCCTCGGGGCGCTCGAAGAAGTGGCGCTTGAGCCATTCCGAGAGCGGGTCGAGCAGCGAGTAAACCGCCGGCACCACCAGCAGGGTCAGCAGGGTCGAAGTGATCAGACCGCCGATGATGGCGACGGCCATGGGCTGGCGCGATTCCGAGCCGGAGCCGGTGCTGAGGGCGGTGGGGAGCATGCCCGTAATCACGGCCATGGTGGTCATCAGGATCGGCCGCAGCCGTACCGGGCCAGCACGCCGCAGGGCCTCATCGCGCTCCAGGCCATCGCGCCAGCGCAGGGTGTTGGTGTAGTCGATCAACAGGATCGCGTTCTTGGTGACCAGTCCGAGCAGGAAGATGAAGGCGATCATGACGAAGATGCTGACGTTGAGATGGAAGATGATGATGGCACCCAGGCCGCCGATGAGGGCCAGCGGCAGCGACAGCATGATCGACAAGGGGTGAATCAGCGATTCGAACTGGGCCGCCAGCACCATGTAGATGACGACCACCGACAGGATCATGGTCTCGAACAGGTAGCCGAAGGACTCCGCCATGTCCTTGCCCTGGCCGGCCCAGCCCGTGCTGTACCCGCTCGGCATGCCGATCTGCTGGGTGAAGGACTCGACCTCCTGCATGGCCGGGCCCAGGACCTTGCCGGGACCGAGGTTGGCCAACACGGTGATGTTGCGCTGGCGGTTGTAGCGAGTGATCTCGACCGCGGTGCGGCTCTGCACCGCCTGCGCCACGTTCCGCAGTTCCACGCTGCCGCCGTCGCGGCTCGGCACCCAGAGATCCCCCAAGAGCTCAGGACGGTTGCGGTAGGTATCCAGGAAGCGGATGGCAATATCGTAGCGATCCCCGCCGGCCTTGAACTTACCGACATTGACCCCGCCGATGGCCGCGCGCACAGTGTCGGCGACGTCGGCCGCGGCGACGCCGAGAGCGGCAGCCCGGGCGCGGTCGACGGCAACATCGACACCGGGCTTGTTGGCCTCGTAGGAGCTCTGCACGTCCACGTAGCCGCCAGCGCTCTGCATGCGGGCCATGACGTTGGCGACGATGCTCTCGAGCTCGCGGATATCCGAGCCCCGCACTTCGTACTGGAGCTGTGCCCACTTCATGCCGCCGCCGGAGACTTTAGACACCTGCTGCACGGAGACCTGAGCGTCACGCACGTCCGCCATCAGACTGCGAGCCTGCTCCATCACCTCGGCCTGGGAGCGGCGCCGTGCGCCCTTCTCGACCAGCTTGCAGTAGAGCACCGCCTCGTTGACCTTCTGCAACTCGTCGGAGCCGATGGCGTAGAACGTGTAACTGACCTCGGGCAGAGTCCGCAACCGCGGCACCAACGTCTCGGCGATGCGGCGCGTCTCCGACAGCGAGGCACCCTGCGGGCCGCGGATCATCACATTGAACTCGTTAGTATCCTCGACGGGGACGAACTCCATCTTGACGTAGCGGGTCAGGAAGACCACGCTGCCGAGGGAAAGCACGGCCAGCAGGAGGACCTTGCCACGGTGCCGCAGGGTCCAGGTCAGCAGGACGCCGTAGCCGCGCTCGATCCGCCTGAGCAGCCCTTCCAGAAGGCGGAACACGCGGTTCTGTGGACCGTGATGCGGGCGCAGCAGCCGCGCCGAGAGCATGGGGTCCAGGGTGAAGGAGACGAACATCGAGATGAGCACGGCGAACGCCACCGTGAGGCCGAAGGGCCAGAAGAAGCGGCCGACGATCCCCTTGGTCATGGCCACGGGCAGGAACACCGCAACGATGGACAGGGTGGTCGCCAGCACCGCGAGGCCGATCTCCGACGTTGCCAGATCCGCCGCCCGGCGCGCCGCCATGCCCTCTTCAACATGACGCATGATGTTCTCCTGCACCACAATGGCATCATCGATGAGCATCCCGATCGCCAGCGTCAGGGCCAATAGCGTCATCATGTTCAGCGTGAAGCCCATGGCGTAGATCAGGATGAAGGTAGTCAGTACCGAGGTCGGCAGCACCAGGGCGCTGATGAAGGTGCTGCGGAAGTTCATCAGGAAGAGCAGCACGGTGAGCACGGCCATGGCGCCGCCGACCATCAGGTGGTGCTCGACCTCGCGCACCGAGAGTTCGATGAAGACGGACGAGTCCTTGGCGATCTCCAGGCGCACGCCGCGCGGGGCTAACTCGGTCTGTAGGCGGGCCACCTCGGCTTTGACGTCCTTGGCCACCTGCACGGTGTTGGTGCCGGACTGACGGCGGATGTCGAGGGCAATGCAGGGCGACTGGTCGAGTTGGGCGTAGGAGCGCTCCTCCTCCAGTCCGTCCTCGGCCATGCCGACGTCCTTCAGCCGGATGGTGCGGCCGTAGCGCTCGACGACGACCAGCTCATTGAGTTCGGCCGCATCCCGGAACTCGGCCTTGGTCCGGGCCGCCAGCTCCAGGGGACCGGTCTCGACGCGGCCGCCGGGCATCTCGACGTGCTCACGGCGCAGCGCCGTCCGCACATCCTGCACGGTGAGCCCGTGCTCTTTCAGGCGCACGGCGTCGAGCCACAGCCAGATCTTGCGGTCGCGGTTGCCGATGATCCGCGCCGAACCGACGTTGCGCACGCGCTGCAACCGCTCCTTCACCGTCTTGTCGGCCAGGTGCGAGAGCTCGCGGATCGGCAGGTCGGCGGAGACCACCAGAGTCATGATCGGTGCCGCGTCGACGTCGAACTTCTCGATGACCGGCTCCTCAACGTCGGTGGGGAGTTGCTGGCGCACCGTGTTGATCTTGGCCTGCACCTCCTGGTAGGCGACGTCGACGTCCTTCTCCAGCTCGAATTCGATGATGAGCTGCGAGAACGCTTCGGCACTGGTCGAACGCAATGACTTCAGCCCGGAGATGGTGTTGACCGCCTCTTCCAGCGAGTCGGTGACGCGCATCTCCATGGTCTCGGGGTCGGCGCCGGGCAACTGCGTGATCACCGTAATGACCGGGAAATCGACCTTGGGGAACTGGTCAATGCCCAGGCGGAGTAACGCCACGACGCCGAACACGACCATGGCCCCCAGGACCATGATGGTGAAGACCGGCTTACGGATGGCGAGCGAAGAGATGAACATGATAAGGTCTCTCACAGGCGTCCCACTGGACGCCAAGGCTGTTAGGTACTCAGGCTGGGGGCTGTTAGGTTCCTGCCTCGGGGCAGTGCGCGTCTTCGGATTCGAGTCCGGTGCTGTGACCTAATAGCCTACAGCCTAGACCACTACAGCCTCTGGGTCTCCATGGAACGGGCGTGAACGTCTCTCCACAACCAACCACGGAACGCGGCGCCCGCGCGCCGTGACCGCGAATGGCCGACGCTGCGCTCATGGGCCATCCACCAGGTAGGCGGGTAGCGCGGCGCCGTCTTTGAGCTCGCGCAGCGGCCCGATGACCACGGCGTCGCCGGCCCGCAGACCCTTGCTGACAACCGCGCCTTCGGTCAATCGACTGGCGACCTCCACATCGCGCCGAACCATCTTGCCGCCCTCCGCGACCATCACCCCGGGCCGACCCTCCATCTCCACCAGGGCCTGTTGCGGCACGATGACCGCGCCCGCGCCGCCGGTCTGCTGCAGCCGGCCGGTAACAAAGGCTCCGGGGACCAGGCTCCGGACCGACTCGGGCGGGATGGCAACGCGGAAGGCGAAGGTGCCGTGTTCCGTCTCGACCTGCCGCACCACCCGCGAGATCGTCAACTCCAGGGAACCCAAAGTCGGAGACAGCGCCAGCGAGATCCGCGTTTCCCCCGCCACGATCTGCGGCAGATACGCTTCCGGCAGTCGAAGTTCCGCCTCCAGCCGATCCACGGAGGTAAGCTCCAGCACGGCGACAAAAGGCGCGCCGGCAACATAGTCACCGAGGCCCTTGAAGCGCTGGACGATGACCCCGGCGAACGGGGCCTTGACCTCGGTATCCTGCAGATCGAGCTGCGCCGCTCTGACGGCCACCTCGGCCTCCTTCACCCGGCTCTCGGCCAGGGCGATCTGGGTCTTGGTGGGCCCGGCCAAAGCCTCTTCCAGGCGGGCCTGCGCCGCCACGCGCTGACTGCGGGCCACGGCGAGTTCGAGGACGGCTTCCTCCAGGCGCTTGGCCGGCACGGTCTTATCGACTTCGACCAGACGGCGGTAACGCTCCTCGTCACGCTGGCGGTCCAGGAGACGAGCCTCCCACTCGGCGACCGTCGCCTCGTGCACGGCGATCTGCTCCAGACGCGTCGGCGCCAGCAGATCGGCAAGCACGGCCTGGGCCGAGCCCAGCGCCGCCTGGGCAGACTCGCTCCGGGCCTTGAAGGTCCGCTGGTCCAGGGTGAACAGCAGTTCCCCGGCCTGCACCTGCATGCCGACGTCGAAGGGCGCGCCGGCGCTCGTCGTACCCCAAACGGCGATCGGCGCCGCCAAGCGCGAACCGATGGTCGCCGTGAACTGCGGCACCACTCGGCCCGTCGCCGCCACCTCGCCGCTGTAGACGGACTGCACTCTGACCAGGGCCAGGGTGCGCGCCTCCTCGCCCGCAAGAAGGGCCCCGGCAAGCCCCACTGCGAGGACTGCCAGGAGCTGCTGCGCGCGACCGGTGACCGTTCTTCCAGGTTTGATCTTCATCATCTGAACTACCTATTCATTAATCTCTTACGAGAATCAATCCGGCATCTTTCCAGACTTCAGCAGCTCCTGCAGATCGGGGAATTGCTGCAGGTCGACGGGGGGCGCGGCATCGAGGAGACTGGGGTACGTGTCAAGCACAGGTGCAGGCTGGTACGGAGGCAGCGCAGAGGGGGCAGCGGGCGGCGCGCCGGCCTGGCCCACGCCGGCGGTGGGCGCCGCGGTCTCGAGCTCGAACCAGGCCGCTCCATAGTCGGTCTTGGCCCGGTCGAGGTCGATGCGCGCGCTGTAGCTGTCGGCGAGCGTGCGCACCGCGTCGGAGCCGCTCTCCAGGCCCTGCACGTAGCGGCTGACGACCAGCCGCAGGGCCTCGGTGCGCGCCACCACCAGAGCCTGGCGCGCCAGCACCGTGTCGTGGAGCGCATAGAGCTGCAGCAGACGGAGATCGACCTCATAGAGAACGCCCAAGGTCAGCAGCAGCGTCCGCTCCTCCTCGACCGAGACCTCCTTCTTGGCCAGGCGCAGGTCCGCCAGATTCCGGCCGCCATTGAGCAGCTTCTCGGAGACCTGGACCCCGAAGCGCCAGTAGCTGGGGTTCACCGCCGTCGAGAGGCTGCTCCAGTTGTAGCTCGGCAGCGCGTCCACACGGGGGAAGAGTTCAGCAATCCGCTGGCGCACGGTGCCGGCAGCAATGTGGCGCTGCAGATCCTGCGCCTGCAACTCGGGACGATTCTCGAGCGCGCTCTGCTCGAGTCGCGCGATCTCCGCTCCGGCAACGACCGGCCGGAGCGGCGCCTCAGCATCGTTGACCGAAAACGCGGCCCCGGGCGGGAGAGAGAGCAGTTGGGCCAGGGCCATGTGCGTCTGTTCGACACCGCGGCGGGCCGAGCTCCAGGCCAGCGCCGCCAGGGCCGCACCGGCCTCGATCTCAGCCGTCGCCGCCTTGGCCTGCAGGCCCTCGCGCTCCAGTGAGCGGGCGACTTTGAGCAGCTCCTTGGCCGCCAGGGTCGCGACCCGCGACAGACGCTCCTGCCGTTGCGCTGACGCCAGACGGACATAGGCGCAACGAACGTCGCGCACCAGGACCTGCCGGGAGCGCTCCAGCAGTAGTTGCTGCTGACGCCGCCGGTCCTTGGCAATGGTCCAGGCGTAGTAGGTGGTGCCCCAGTCGAGAACCGGTATCACCCCCTGAACGGTCACCGACTGCAGGTGCTGGTCTTCCATCAGCACCGGCTCGCCGCCGCCGAAAGCCACCAGCGGGTCGTTGCTGCGGCGCGTGTCGCCGGCCGTCACACTGAGACTCGGCAGACCGTCAGCCAGCGCCTGCCGAACGTGTTCGTCGGACAGCGAGAGCTGCAGGGCGCGGACCCGCTGGTCGAGGTTGCGGGCCAGGGCGATCTCCACGCAGCGCTCCAGCGACAGCGGCGTCGCCGGCGCCAGGCCGTCGGCACTCTGCCGGGCCGCGAGCGCCGCGTCGAAGCGCGCGACCTCGGCGTCGCGACGTACCGCCGGCATCCGGCAACCGCTCAGGAACACCAGCGTCGCCACGAGTAATGCCAGGGCCGGCGCCACGCAACGGCGACTGCCGCCCCGCGCCACCCCTGGGCCAAGGGCCTGCAACTCAGCCACGACAGATACCTCCCGCAATGAAACCCCAGATGATGCGCACCTGCTCGGCCAGCTCGGGCGGGTTGTCCTGGTAACTCAGCTCGTCCAGCAGGCTGACCAGAATGACACTCCAGAACTGCTGAATGACCTCGGGCGTGAAATCGCCCCGCAGCGCCCCCGCCGCCTGGGCCTGACGGATGGTCTCCACTTCCTCGGCCCAGAAGGCCTGCCACTCGTCCCGCGCGTCCGCCGGGACCGAGTCGCGCAGCCCAACCGGCCGGGCACGACCCACGGCACGCACAATACGGAAGGCGCTGCGGTTACCGTTGGCATACGCGACCATGACCCGCAGCGTCGCCTTGAGCTTAGCCAGGCCGTCTGCTTCCATCGCCATCGCCGCACGCACCTGCACCAGCAACTCCCGCGTGTGACGCGCCCCGATGGCGTCGACAACCTCCCGTTTGTTCTCGAAGTAGATGTAGAGCGTGGCCGGCGCGCAACCGGCTTCGGCGGCGATGTCACGCATGGTTACGCTGTGGTAACCCTGGCGCACCATGACCGCTTCAGCGGCCGCCACCAACGTCTGCACCGTCGCGTCGTGGCGACGCTGATGGAAGTCTGATGAACGTGCGTTCGGTTTCTTGACCATCCGTGCAATATGACGATCGGATGTTCACTTTCAAGCGCGGAACGAGCGCTGGCAGGGCGGAGTCTGGAGGCGGCCCTAAGCCGGCAGCATCGCCGGGGCTCAGCGCCGGACGCGACGGTACTCGACGATGACGGAACCGGGGCGGGTGTCGATCTGCAGGCGCAGGTGCTGCAGGTCGCTGCCCGTGATGGGCTGTGGCGCCGCGGGCGGCTCACAGGTCTGCGACGAGGTGATCTCGTAGTCGGCGGTGGCATCGATCTGGCGAACCTCGCAGTCGAAGCTGCCATAGGGTGACGCATGGCGGCGGAAGGCGACCAGCAGTCCCTCGTCGGTGTCAGGGAGATGGTACTGCAGCACGCACCAGTCGGCGGAGTTCAGCGTCACTTGGGACAGGGTATGGAAGTCACCGAACCAGTAATGGCGCAGGCGTTTGCCCTCAGCGATGGCCAGCGCCAGTTGGTCCCGCGGGTATGCCGCCGGGCGGCAATCCTCGCCGAAGGCGATGCCGGCATTGAAGCCACTGCGGAACAGGTACGGGGTGGTGCCCATCTGGCCGACGGTGCTGAAGGGCAGATAGCGGTTGAGCCCAGCGCTCATGACCTGGTTCTTGATAGCAGCCTGGAGAATGGCGGCCGGCGGGGCGTTGATCATGTCGCAGGTGTTATCGCTGCGCCAGAGCGCCAGGGAGCGTGAGCAGGTCTCGAGGTCGATCCGGCGACCGCCGCTGGCGCAGTTGTCGATGAACAGCCCGGGATTGGCGGCGCGCAGCTCGTCCCACATCTGGTACAGACCCTCGACATAGCGGATCTCCGCCAGCCCCACGCGCTCGGGGTCCTGCTGGTTGAGGAAGCTCCAGAACGGCAGCGGGTCGATGTTGAAGTCGATGCGCAGACAGCCCAGGCCATACTCCTTGATGGCGGCGTCGAGATAGCGAGTCATGAACTCACGGGCCGCCGGGATGCCGAGGTTGAACAGCCCACTGCCGTCCTGGGCCGGTGAGATCACCCACTCTGGATGCTCTTTGGTCAGGGCCGTGCCGGGATGGACGCGCTCGGGCTCGAACCACATGAGATAACTCAGCCCCGCGGCGTGGACGGCCGTGCCGATCGCTTTCAGGCCGTTGGGGAAGCGGTCGCGCGGTTCGACGCGCTCGAGGGGGAAGCCGTAGTTGCCCATGCCGGCCGGGAAGCCATCGCGCGTCCAGTAGGCATCGAGCCAGAACATCTCGAAACCGAGCCCTTTGGCGGCCTCGAGGTGCGACAGGACGTTGGCCTCGGTGCTGCCGTTCAGTTCGTAGAACGAGGTGCTCATATGCACGATCGGCGGCACCACCAGCGCGCCCTTGAACCTCGGCATCACGTGCCGCAGCATCGCCTGGCGGAAGAGGTTGCTGCCGCGCTCCGGGTCCGCGCCCTCCCAATGGACCTGGAGGATGCGCGGACTGCGAACGGTCTCGCCGGGGCGCAGTCGCAAGCGCAGGTCCTGCATGCCGGCCTGCAGGCACACGGCGCCGCCGTCGGCCAGTTCGGCACTGCCGCGCCACTGCCCGGACCAGCCGACCGCGGTCACCACGCCCCCACTGCCCCAGTCGAGGCTGAAGAAGGGGCTGTCGGCCGAGGAGCGCCCATTGACCGCGCCAAACTCGAGGCGCTGCCCGGGCGCCAGGGAACTGTCGAACGGAATCCAGTCATCGGCCGCACAGGTACTGCCTTTGAGTCGGTGCAGGATGGGCGCCACGCCCAGACCGAGCCGGACGCGGCGGTCCAAAGCCTTGACGGCTTCGAGGATCGGGGTGTCGGCGGCGCCTCGGTTGGTAAAGTGCAGGGTCCAGTCCACCCCCGGGGTGTCGGTGTAGAGCAAGCAGACGGCGCGCACCTCCAGAGCCGTGGCGGGATCCGTGAAGGTCAGGGTGCGGCGACGCGTGCTGGCGTCGACCTCCACCTCGTCGACCTGCCGCTGCCAGGTGGCGAGGAAGCCGGCCGAGGGCTGGCCGCCATAGACAAAGGAGAAGGGCAACTCGGTGTCCGCGGCCGGACGCCGAGCCAGGTCGTCAAGCCAGACTTCCGTACCATCCTCAAGCACGACGCGAGCGTCGCACCAGTCCGCCTGGTCGTAACTGCGGTCATCCGGCCCGATGCCCACGACCAGGTCGAAGGTCGTGGCACCGGCCAAGGGGACGTCGATGGGGTAGACCTGGCCGTCAGGGCGCAACACCGGCGTCGCCCAGAGATCCTTGCCGTCAACCTGCACATGCATCGTCACCGAGGCCGGGGTACGATCGACATTGCGGTCCAGACCAATGTCAGCCAGGAAGCGCGCCCCGGGGCGGTCCAGACGGACGCGCACAACGCTGCGGGAGTTGACGCCGATGCCGCGGGTGTAAGTCCGCTCGCCGAGGCGCAACGGCGGTCGCTCGACCGCGGCACAGGTGCCCACCTTGGTGTCGCCGGCCAT
>CAILUI010000055.1 GCA_903837355.1 uncultured Victivallales bacterium | reverse complement strand
GGCGGCCGGCACCACGCTGATCGAGACCGACCCCAGCGACAACGCCTATGTCTACGGCACGCTGCTCAATTACGGCGTACTCCGCAAGACCCAGCCGGTGGCCGCCCCCGGCGAGCAGATCTTCGGTCTGGCCGGTTTGATGTGGGCGGGCGAGGGGGCGGACGGGGCCTGGAACTGGCTCTCGATCGACGTGACCGACCGCACCGGCGCCGACCCGCTCACCGCGATCCAGGTGGACTGCGTTTACGCCAACCACCCGCACGCCCCGGGCGCAAAGACCACCGGCATGTATTGGACCGTCACGCCCGCGGGCCGCGACTTCACCGCCACGGTCAACCTGCCGCAGAACGGCCTGGCCGACCCGCAGGCCGGCCGCTACCGCAACTCCGCTTGGGATTGGGGTTGCGACTACGCCGACGACATGCTCGTCGTGCGGAAAAACCTGACGGCGTTCGGCGACTTCGCGGTCTACGACGGCCTGCTGGTCACCCCGGACGTCACCGCCTGGCCCACGGCCAGCGCGATCATCTACGGCCAGACTCTGGCCGCTTCCACGCTGAGCAACGGCACCGCTTCCGTGGCCGGAGCTTTTGCCTGGACCACGCCTGCCACCGCGCCGGCCGTCGGCACGGCTTCGCAAGGTGTGACCTTCACGCCCACGGACGCGACCAACTACAACAGCGTGACGGGCAACGCCAGCGTGACCGTCACCCCGGTCACCCGCAGGACGAGGCATAGTGGCCCGTGGAGCGACCTGACGACCTGGGAGGACGCGGTGCCCCTCGCCGGCGAGGATGTGGTCATTCCCGACGGCTTCGTCGTGACCTTGGACGTGGACTCGTCCGCGATCCATGACCTGAGCCTTGCAGGCACTGGCACTCTCGTGCTCAGCAGCGGCTTTACCCTGGACGCCGTCAGCCTGACCGTCGGCGCCGACGCTACTCTCGGCGGCGCGGGCACGGTCAGCGCGCCGGTCAGCCTGGCGGGCACGGTCAGTCCCGGCCTGGGCGCGGCCAGTACGGTCGGCACGCTCACCTTTGCCTACACGCTGACCTTCCTCTCCGGCAGTCACTACCTTTGCCACGCTGCCACGGCGACGGACGTGGACCGGCTCTCGGTGACCGGCGCCGTGACCGGCACGACCGAGCTCACCTGCACCCGCACGGGCACGGCGGCGCCCGGCAGGCGCGTGGTCATCGCCGGCGGCACCGGCAGCAGCTACAGCCTAGTTACGGCGCTCGATCCCGCGCTCTGGCAGTTGGCGGCGTCCGGGAACGACCTCCGGCTCTGGTATGGTCCGCCCGTGACGCTGGCGGCCCGGCAGGAGAGTGACTCCGGCTTCGGCAACGGCGGTGCGGCGCTGCTGGGCAGCGCCGGCAGCGGCCACGACGACGGCGCCCGCGCCCTCGCGCTGGGGGCGGCTGGGCGGCTGCTCACCGCCGGGCGGGCCGCGGCCGGCGCGAAAGGCGACAGTACGGGCGTCTTCAGTGTCTCGTGCTTCCTGGCGGACGGCACGCCGGACACG
>CAILUI010000054.1 GCA_903837355.1 uncultured Victivallales bacterium | reverse complement strand
CCGCGGTCGCGGCGCCGCCGGCGGCCCCCGCTGTGCCCGAGGCCGTGCCGGCAGCAGTGCCGCCGCCGCCGCCGGCCGCCCCGGCCAAACCTGCTCCCGCGAAGCGGGACGCACTGGAGTTCTGAACCCACAACGGCGCGCGACCGCCCGCACCCGGTTAAGGTTGCGGCCGCTACGCTCAACCGCGTTGCCAGGAGCAGTTACGGACGCATGCGAACAGGGTTCACCAGGCTGATGGTCATGCTGGTGGCGCTGCTGCTGATCGGCATCTGGACGACTGTCGCCGGCCGGGATCTGGCGCGCGGCGTCGCCTCCGGCATGACGACCCCGTTCACGCATCTGTGGAGTGGCTTCACCGAACGGGTCTGGGCCAGCGCCGCGACCTGGGTTGGCCGCGGGTCGGGCGAACGACTGCGCCAGGAGCAGGGCGACCTGGCGCGCCTTCGGCTGGCCGCGACCGAGGTGGAGGAATTGCGTCGGCAGAACCAGGATCTGCGTGCCTACTACGGGCTGCCGCCGCGTAAGGGCTGGCGGGTACTGCTGGGCGAGGTGATCGCGCGCGATCCTGCGACCTGGAACCGCGGTTTTCGCATCGATCGCGGCAGCAACGACGGGGTCTTGCCGGGGTGCGTGGTGATGGCGGACGCGTACGTGATTGGCCGTGTGGAGGAGGTTCAGCCTGGCAGTTCGACGGTCCTGACTGTAGCGGCTCGCGGGTGCCGTCTCAGCGTGGTGCTGGAGGGGAGCAAGAACACCGGTATCCTCGAGGGCGGCGGGGTTGGCCGCTGGCTGCAGGCGCCCGAGGGGGTGGTGGATTTCCTGCCCCGGGAGACGGTAGTGGGGGCCGGTGAGTTGGTGTGGACGTCGGGGCTGAGCGGCAGCGTACCCGGTGGTCTGGTCATCGGCCGAGTGGTGCCGCGGCCCGATGAGGACGCGCCGGTGCTGGAGGTGGTGCAGGGCACCCACGGTCGCGTCTGGATCACGCCTCTGGCCTCGTTCGGTCGGCTGGGTGTCGTGGCCGTGTATTGCCCCGACGAGCCCGTCGGCAGACTCTGAGTTCACGGCCGCCTGGCCGGCGGGGCCGTGGTGTCCTCGAGCCGGTGCAGGTCGCCGACGCGGGTCAACTCGGGCGCGTCAGGGCTTCCGGAAACGAGTACGAACCCCGTGCCGGGCACGTGCTCCGCCAAGGCTTCGGCCAACTCCTTCCCGGCCACATACACCGCCGTCGAGAACACGTCTGAATCGACGCCGCGCGGCGTGACTGCGGTCACTCCCGCCGGGCCGCTCACAGGGTGCCCCGTGCGCGGCTCTATGATGTGCCCTATCTCTTTGCCTTGAATAATGATCCGGCGCTCATAATTGCCACTGGTTGAGACCGTTCGGCCAACGATCGGGAGGCGGCCGAGCAGCGTCTCTGTGGCGAAGGGGTTGCGGACGCCGATGACGAAGTGCGGGCGCCCGGGAGGGGGCTGAGTCGAGCAGCCGACATTGCCGCCGAGGTCGACCAAGGCCGGTTCGAGGTGAGCGCGTGCCAGGATCGCCAAGACGCGATCCAGCGCGTAGCCCTTGGCGAGGCCGCCGCAGTCGAGGCTCATGCCGGCGACGGTGAAGCGGACCGTATGCGCGGTGTCGTCGAAGGCCACCCGGGCCAGGCCGACGCAGGCCAGCGCCGCCTGGATCTCGGCCTCGGTCGGCAAGGTGTCGCGCTTGCGGTGGAATCCCCAGACCGCCATCAGGGGCCCCACGGTGATATCAAAAGCGCCCGCCGTCTGGGCGTAGGCCTGGCGGGCGGCCTGCAGCACATCCCAGAGCTGCGGCGAGCAGGCGAAGGCTTGGCCGGCGGCGGCGGCGTTCAGGCGGGCCAGTTCGCTGCTGGGATCGAAGCGGTTGAGGGTACGGTGCAGTTCTGCCAGCACCGCCGTGCACTCCCGCAGCGCCGGTTCGGCGCGCTCGGGCGAGCTCCACAGCGTGATGCGGGCGTACGAGTCGAACACGGAGAACTCACGGACGACGGGGTCCGGCGCGGCCGGGCGGCGGCGCGCCGACCAGAGCAGCGAGCCCAGCGCGACCAGAGCCACACTGAGCAGGGCCAAGCGGAGAGCCCGCGAACGCCGGCCCTCCAGCCTGGCGCTGGCCGGGGTGCTGAAAGGATTGGCGGGAGCAGGTTCTGTGTTCACGCCGACAGCATAGCGGTGCCCGACCCACTATCCAACCCCGGGCGCAGCGGGCGCTGGGCTGTTTCAAGATCGGGCCCGTCGCAGGCGGGCAACCGGGCGGCGCGGGCCGCCCGAGTGGGCGATCCTGCTGGCCAGCAGGATCGCTCTTCGGGTCACGTCTGGCCCGCTCGCGGGCCGGTTGCAGCCGTGACCTACGGGTGCCGCCGTCCCGAGGCTGACGGCGCTTTCTTGAAACCGCCCTGCAGCGGGCGCTGGGCTTGCGCCGGGCGGGGCGCGACGCACATTAGCGCCGGTGGGGCGGTGCCGAGGTTGGTGCGGTGTGGTCAGACGAGGAGTGCAGGACATGCTCAAACTGGGCCTGGTTGGGATTGGCCGTGGCCGGATGCTCCAGAGCGTCGCCCAGCGGCCGGACATTCACTTCGCCGCGGTGTGCGACCTCAAGTTCGCCGACCCGGCGTGGCGGGAGCGCAGTCTGGCGGAACTCAGGACCGCTGGCATGCCGTTTGACCAGGCGTACAGCGACTATGCGCGGTTCCTCGAGCATGAGTTGGACGTGGTGGTGGTGGCCTCGCCGGCGCCGCTGCATGCGGCGCAGAGCATAGCGGCGCTGCGCAGCGGCCGCGACGTGATCTGCGAGGTGCCGGCCGTGCAGAGCCTTGAGGAAGCGCGTGACCTGGTGCGGGCGGTACGGCAGAGCCGACGGCGTTACCTGTTTGCCGAGAACTGTTGCTACTGGGGGTTTGTGCGCGCCTGGAGCGCGCTGATTGCCGCCGGGCGTATCGGCACGCCGTACTACCTGGAAGGGGAGTACGTCCACGACTGCCGCACCCTGATGCGCGACGAGACGGGCGGACAGACCTGGCGCGCCGGCCTGTCGCCGATCCGCTACTGCACGCACGAGACGGGGCCGTTGTTCGACATGCTGCAGGATCGCGGCGTGTCGGTGACCTGTATGGTGACCGCCTCGGTGGTGCAACCGGAGTTTCCGGCGCCGGACGCCGGGGTCGCCCTGGTGGCCATGGGCAAGGGTGCCGTGGTCAAGCTCCTGGCCTGCTTCAAGAACGCTGTCGAACCGGCCTACCACCGCTACCTGGTCTTCGGCAGCCAAGGCACGCTGGAGACCAAGACCACCGAGGCCATCACCTACGCCAACCTGGGCGACATCCCACATCTGCAGGGCCGGGTCAGTCTGCCGCTGGGAACCGGCCTGACGGGACATGATGCCGGCAGTGGCCATGGTGGCGCGGATGCGGCCATGCTGAATGACTTCCTCGACGCCCTGGCGCGGGATCTGCCCCTGCCGATCGACGTCTACCGCGGCCTGGACTACACCCTGCCCGGCGTCTGCGCGGCCCTGTCGTCCGCCCAGGGCGGGATGCCCGTCGCCATCCCCGACCCGCGCTTGTTCGTATGAGTCCGGCTCAGTCGGCCTGGATGGTTACCCGCGGGCTGGCGGCTGACACGGTGGCGTCGACGGTGACCGTCTTCTCGGCGGCCTTGGCCGAGATGCGGTAGGTTCCGTTGAAGGCGCGCAGGGCGTACTGGCCATTGGCGTCGGTCGTGCCCTGGCTGCGGGTGAGCCATTCGGCGGTGAACAGCGACTCCACGAGCTTTCCCGCCTTGCGGGGGCTCGCATCCGCTTTGTAGAGTGCGCAGCGGGGGCTGACGGCGGCCGATTCCCACGGCTGAGCGAAGCTCACTCCGGCGACGACGGGGTGCGAGAAGAAGAGGGTCAGCAGATCCTTGAGCATGGCCTCCTGGTTCGCTTCCTTATCCGTCTCCAGGGCCAGGGAGGTGATATAGACCGGGATACCGTCGAGTCCGGCGGCGAGCATATCGAGGCGCGCCTCCACGGCTTGGGGCGCCATGTAGGGGCGATTCATCAAGGTCCCGAGGCAGACACCGGCGACGGTACCGCCCTCCTTGCGCAGCCAGGTGACGAACTCGATGAGTTCCTCGATGCGGTTGGGGTTGGGGAGGAGGAGGGCGTCGGGGTCACTCACCAGCAGGGCCGCCGCGGGGTCCTGCTTCTGGGCGATCTGGAAGGCGCGGGTCAGGCTATCGGAGCCGATCAGGTCGTAGATCTCGCTGGCGCCGAGCATGCCATGGAGAACGACCCACTGCGCGACCTTGCCCTGGTGGGCCTGCACGATGTCGCGGACATGCTCATCGACGGCCTGCAGCAGGGCCGGCCGCTCCATGCGGCGGCAGGCCGGCGGGGCATCCCGGAAGGCCGGGATGTAGGCGGCGTGGGCGCGGAACAACTGCCCACGCGCGCTGACCGCGGCGATGATCTTGGCGGTCACGTCGGCGCCCCACTCCGCGTAGTTGCTCCAGACCAGGGCATCGGTGACCGTGATGATCTGGAACAGCCCCGGTTGGCCGATGCGCTCGCGCAACGCCGGTAGGCCGGCACGGGCGGTGGGCTGGGCCCGCTTGAGGACGGCGGCCCCCTCGGTCTCCAGCAGGTCGTCGACCAGCAGGGCCGCCGGGACCTCGAGGCCGACGAGGAACGGTCGTCCGGTCTGGGTCACCGTGACCTCGGCGCCGACGGCTGGGGCGCCGTTGAGCGTGACCTCCACCTGCAGATCGGTCTTGCGCTCGCTCTCGATGCGGGCCAGGACCTTGTTGCGCCAGTCATTGTCATAGTAGTCCCCGCCGAAAACCGGCTGGTGATTGGTCTCGATGGTGGCCAGGTCGACGTGCTCGGCGACCAGCACCGCGGTCAGGTTGCGGATCTCCAGGGTGCCGCGGACCTCGGCCAGATGGAAGCTGAGCGAGGTCTCGTCAGCGGCGAGGTCCTCGGTAACGGGCACGGCTACCATGCAGGGAGTCCAGGTCCCGACCGGCTCGCTGAGGCGCAGGGCCAGGAACTTGGGCCAGGGGGGGGATTCCTTCTGCCAGTAGACATGGAAGGCGTAGCCCTTGCTGATCCTGTACTCGAAGCCGAGGAAGAGGTTCCGGCCCTTGGGCAGTGGGGTGGTCAGCTTCTGCCGCAGTTCGAGCATCCAGGGTTGTGTATGGGCTTGTGCCACCTTGACGGTCAGTACTGCCGCGGTCTCGTCAGGCGTCGGCGGGGCCACGGCGAAGGTCCCGATGTCGCCCGTCGACCGGGTCACCCAGTGCAGGGGTCGGTCCGGGCTTTCCGTGAAGGTCCCGTTGCGCAGCAGCGGGATCCCTTCCGGGACGGTGAAGGCGCGGAGCGACAGCGACGCGGCCGCCAGCAGTGCTGCCAGTGCCGCGAGCCGTGACCGCGTCCGCCGTCCGGCGCTTTTCAGGGGTATGCCATCGTTTCGCATCGCGTCACTCCTTGCGTTCGGGTTACGTCCCCGACCAGATTCATGTGGCCGCCGAACGAGCGCGGCCGGCAGCGTTTCGTGGCGCCTCAGGTCGTCAACTTGAAGGTCACTGTAATGGTGCGGTCCGTCCCGTCCAGGCCGAACGCTGAGAAGCCGGGCAGCGTGCTGAGGCTGGCCACGAGCTGCCGGACGGTGGCGTCCATGGGGGCGACGCCGCTGGTGCCGACCACGTGGGCCTCAACGACACGCCCGCTGGCGGTTACGGTCAGCGCGACGCGCACGGTCGGGCTGCCGCCGCCGACCTCGCCGCGGGTCGGCTGCGCCCAGAGCCGATAGAGCTCGGCGCTGAGCGCGGCGTGCCAGCGGCGCTCGCCGTCGGTGTTCTTGGCACTGCCGCTCGGACTGCCGCCGGGGGTGCCCAGTCTGCCGCTGCTGGGCGTGCTGTCGACGCGCACCGCGTCCAGCCCTTTCTGCAGGTTGCTGGCGATGCTGCGCGCGTCGAAGGCAGGTGCCGGAGTGACTGGGCGTGGTGCGGCGGGCGCCGTCGGCGCCGCTGCGCCGGGCTGGCCACGGGCCGACTTGAGGACGTCCGCCGCCGTGCGATAGGTCTTCTTCGGGGCTGCCGGCACCGGCTTGGGCGGAACTGGCTTGGCGGGCTCGGGTCTGGCGGGGACGGGCTTCACGGGGTCAGGCTTGGGGACGACGATCTTCTGCGGTTCGGGCACCGGTTTGGCGGGCACGGGCTTCACCGGCACGGGCTTGGGGACAACGATCTTCTCGGGTTCGGGCTCGGGTGGGGGCGCTGGGGGCTTTACCGGCAGGGGTTTCACCGGGTCGGGTTTGGGAACGACGATCTTCTCGGGTTCGGGTTCGGGCTCGGGGGGAGGCGGCACGGGCTTCACTGGGTCGGGTTTGGGGACGACGATCTTCTCGGGTTCGGGCGGTACGGGCTTCACGGGCTCGGGCTCGGGTGGGGGCGGCACGGGCTTTACGGGGTCGGGTTTGGGGACGACGACCTGCGCGGGTTCGGGCTCGGGGGGAGGCGGTGTGGGCGTCGGCACGGGCGGCACGGGGGGCGTCGGCTCGGGGGGGGCTGGGTCTGCCGGCGGCGGGTCGGGCGTGGCGGTCGGCGCCGGTTCAGGGCTGGTCGGGGGCCCGACTGCGGGCAGGTTCAGGGCGGCGACGGTAGCATCGTCCATGCCGACCGGGATGAGCTCGCCGACGAGGGGCAGCTCCGCGTCCTCAGGCTTGCGGAAGAGGCCCGAGGTCAACAGCAGGGCCAGCAGGACGGCGTGGACGACCGCGACCGCCGCCAGGATCTTTCGGGTTGGTGCCTGCCAGTCTCTCATTCGCGTCTTGCCCTGCCGGCGCACGGTCCGGCGCCTGCGTCAGCGTTCTGGCTGCGTCGCCAGCTTGATCTCTTTGATGCCGGCCCGGCGGACGGTGCGCATGATCTCGATGATGTGTTTGTAGGGTTGCTCGCCATCGGCCCGGATGACCGCGGCCACGGTGGGGCGCTGGGTCCGGGCTTCCAGCAGTCGGGTGGCCAGGACCTCGAGCGGCATCACCTCGCGTTTGAAGAAGATTCGCCCTTCGCGGTCGAGGTTGATGATCAGTGGGTCCTGGTCGTCCCTGATCCGTTCTGCCGTATTCATCTCCGGGGGTGTGACGTCGGTCTGGAACTCGAGGACCGGCGCGGTCACGATGAAGACGATCAGCAACAGGAAGGTCAGGTCGATCAACGAGGCGAGGTTGATCTCCGTAACGGGCTTGAGGTGCCCCTGTCCCCTGGTACTGAACTTGCCCATGCCGCCATTCCGTAACCGCCGCGTGCCGCTTAGGGCTGGGCGTTGGTCGCGCTGCCGGTTTTCTGCAGCCTCATCTTAGCCACGAAATCGTCGACGAAGTTGTCCATCTCGACGTTGGTCCGTTTGACCGCGTTGAGGATGGCATTGAGCCCGACCACTGAGGGGATGGCGACGACCAGTCCGACGACGGTGGTCAGCAGGGCGCCGCAGATTCCCGGTGCAAGGATAGACAGGTCCGGGCGGCCCTGCTGCGCCATGCCGACAAAGGCCAACATCACGCCCCAGACCGTACCCAGCAGGCCGAGGAAGGGGGCGAGGGTGACGATCGTGCCGAGGGTCCCCAGGCGCTCCTCGATGAGCAGATTCTGCTTGGTCAGGACGCGCTCGATGACGGCTTGCACCTTCTGGATCTCGTGATCGGAGAGCAGACGCGGCAGCAGTCGGCGCCGGCAGTAGAGATCGATCTGGGTGGCATCGACTCCCAGGATATTCATGATCTCGTCCAAGGCGGCGAAATAGGCTTCGGCCAGAGGCCCCTCGAAATCCCGTTCGCGCAGGGACAGTTCGAGCAGGGAGTCGGCGCCGACGAAGGGGTCCATGAAGCGTCGGCAGGCCGTGCGCACGCGCGCCAGCGACACGGCCTTCTCGCCCATGATGGTCCAGGCATAGACGCTCAGCAACAGCAGCAGGAAGACGATACCCTTGGAGATCAGGTCGCTGGTGTTGTAGGCGTAGAGTGTGCTCGAGGCGAAGCTCTGCAGTTGCTGTGAGAGTGTCATCGCTGCCGGCAATCCGGTTACGGGAAAAGAGGGTGTCTGGTCACTGCAGAGGGGACGTTTTCAATATGCTGATGATTGGTCCTGCAGGCAAACCGCCAAGCGGACAAAATCGGCGGGAGAGAACTCCTCGGCACGGGCCTCCGGGGAGAGTGCGGCGCGCGCGAACAGCGCCTGCGTTGCCGCGATTCCGCCCAGGCGTTCGGCCAGGACTTTGGACGCCTTCTTGCGGCGTTGCGAGAAGGCGACGGCAGCCAGTTCGCCGGCCCGGCGGCAGAGCGCCAGCGGCCCACTGTCGTCATGGCGTACGAGCCGCATCCAGGAGGAGCCCACTTCGGGCGCTGGCCAGAAGACCTGGGGCGGTACGGAGCGGATGACGCTGACGGAGTAGCGCAACTGCAGGCGTACGGTCAGGGCGCCGTACTCCTTCGAGCCGGCGGTCGCCCCCAGGCGTTCGGCCATCTCACGCTGCAGCAGTACATATAGGTCGGTGGGTGCATTCTCGAGGTCCGCCATCGCCGCCAGGAACACGCTGCTGCACGAGTAGGGAAGGTTAGCGATGCAGCGGAACGGTGTGGTTCCGAACAGGTTGGCGTAGTCGGTCCGGCAGGCATCGCCTTCGACCAGGCGGAACCCCGCCTGGTCGCCGAGGGCCGTGCGCAGGTAGGCCGCCAGGCGGTGGTCCAGTTCGATGGCCGTGACTTTGGCCCCAGCCGCCAGGAGGAGGCGCGTCAGGACCCCGGTTCCGGGCCCCACCTCGAGGATCTCCTGGCCGGGTTGGGGCGCCGCGTCCCGCACCAGGGCCGTGAGCAGGTTGGCATCGATCATGAAGTTCTGGCCGAGGCGGCGGCTGGGGTGAATGCCGAGGCTGGCAAGCAGATCTCGGAGTTCCCTGGCAGTCATCATGCGAAAGCGTCCTCCGGGGACACGTCGACCGGCACGGGGAGGGTGGCCGGCAAGCCCCGCCTCTGCATGCGCGCCGCGAGGCGTTCCCGGTAGTCGAGGATACGGGGGGTTGGCCAGTTCAGCGCGCGGTCACGATAGGGTAGGCCGACGCCGCACTCGAGGGCCAGGCGGCGTTCTGGTTCGGGGAGTGGAAAGCGGAGGGATGCGGGTTTCCAGGCGGCCAGCGTCCCGCCGCGTGGCCAGGCCGGGTCGTGGCTGCGTCCGACGCTGAGGCCGAGGCGGAGGAGGGTGCCGCGCAGGGCCGGCGAGGCGCAGGCGGAGAGGAGGACGCCATCCGGGGCGAGCAGGTGCACCACCCGGCGCAGGAAGTCGAGGGTGAACACCGCGGGCAGCGCGTCGATGGTCTCGGGTTCGAGCAGCACCAGGTCGGCCCGGCCGGCGAGGCGGACAACGGTGTGCCGGGGGTCGCCCCGGTGCAGGAGTACTTTGATGCCGGTCCACTGGCAGCGGCCGCAGACGGCGAGGGCGGTGAGCAGGCCGGAGTAGCCCGGATAGTCCAGGCGGCGGTCGGCCAGCGCGGTGGGATCACAGGCGAGCGCATGCAGGATGACGCGGGTGCCGTACTGCCGGGGCAGCAGATCGACGCCATCGAGGGCCAGGTGGCCGCGCCCGAAGCCGATGGCGAGAGCCACGGCACTGCTGGCGGGTTCCTGCACCCGCAGATGCGCCGCCCGCAGCAGAATGGCCAGTGGCGACGAGGCGGGTCGGCCGGCGCCCGGCGGGGGCGGCGGCAGGAGGAGCTGCGTCTGGTCGGGTGGCGGTGTGCCGGCGCGCGGCGCGTGGTCTGGGTTCGCGGTCGCCAAGCGGTCGCCCTGGCGCCAGCCTCGTCGCTGCATCTGCACACCGATGTAGTGCCGGAACTCGGCCTTCGTCATCCACCAGTGTGGCGCTAGCAGCTGCTCCGCGGGCGCGTCGGCCGACAGTCGCATCACCGGCCAGTTGGCGGGGATCTCGCGCAGGAAGTCCATCAGGACCTCGCCGTAAGCATGCTCGTCCATCACGGCGATCTCGCCGCCTCGCCAAGAGGCCTCGAAGTCACTGCCGCGAAGAATGTTAAGGTGGTGTATCTTAATGCCGCCAAAGGGCTCCTCCCGCAACCGCCGCGCGGTCTCCCGGAACTCGTCCGGGCCTTCCCCCGGCAGGCCAAGGATCACCTGGGCGGCGACGCCGAGGTGGCGGGCATGCAGGTCGCGGGCCGCCCGCATGGTGCAGGCGACGTCGTGGCCGCGGCACAGGCGGGTGAGCGTGGCGTCGTGGCAGGTCTGGACCCCGAGTTCGACCCAGACTTCGTGCTCTCTTCCCAGCTCGGCCAGCCAGTCGAGGATGGGCGGGGGCAGGCAGTCTGGACGGGTCGCAAAGACGACGATCGGGAAGGTGGCTGCCGCCAGCACGACGGCGACCCGCTCGCGCAGGATGTCCAGCGGGGCATGCGTCGCGGTGCCGGCCTGGAAGTAGGCGATGTAGTCGCGCGCGCCATGGTGCTCGCGGGCCAGGCGGATGCCGCTCGCGACTTGCGCCTGCAGGTCCATGCCGGGTTGCAGGTGGGCGGCGCGGGCGCCGTTCGGCGCGCAGAAGGCACAGCCGCCCTGGCCATTCGCCTGTCGATGCGGGCAGCCGAAGCCGAGGTCGATGGGGACGCGGTAGAGGACATGCCCGTACCGTTCCTCAAGATAGTGCCGGTAGTCCAGAAATGGCTGGTCGCTGATATCGGGGTGCGCCATGGGTCTCACAGTAGTGGAATATGGTCCCCTGCCGGCAGCGATGCAATGGCGGCGCGCGGGTAGACGGCGGGGATGACTTGCAGCAGCGGGGGGTGGACCGCTACATTCTAGGACGAACAGCTTCCGACAGTAAGGGGAACACCCATGAGGCCTCTACCGCGCCCCGCACTGACCGCACTGACCGCCTGGAGTTCGCGATGCCAAGCCCGTTCCGGGTGGGTTCGCGGCAGCGCCGTCGGCGCCGCAGGTCCCGGCTCGGCGGCGGTCGGCCGGCCTGGCCCAGGCTGGCGCCGGCTGCTCGGGGTGGCCCTGCTGGGCGCGCTGGGGGCGCTGCTGCTGGCCGGTTGTGACTTCCTCGCCATGACCGATGAACAGTTGGTGAAGAACAAGATGCGCGAGCACGACGAAGCCGTGTCCAAGCGCGACTGGCGGACCGCGGCCACGTTCTACGACCGCAATGTCAAATGGCAGTACGGCACCGTGTCGCTGCAGGGGCGGGACGCGGCCAAGGGCTTTCTGGAGTCGCTGAACGCCATGAGCCAGATGGACTCGTTCTACTGCGTCGTCAACAGCACCCGTAAGATCAGTAGCGAGCTGATCGAGGCGGACGTGACCATGCAGGCGCACCTGGTGCTGTCGAGTGCCGAGCTGAACTTCTCGAATCGCTTCTGGGGGGCGCGCATGGGCTGGGTGAAGCGTGGCCCCGGCAAGTGGCAGATCTCTTACATCATCGAGACGGCCGAGCGTAAGGAAGGCAAATTCAGCCGCATCTGAGCGTCCGTCTGCGCCTGACTGCGTCTGCGCCCGGCGGCCTTATTCGGGTGTCCCGCCCTTGGGATCGGCGCCTCCCTCAGCGCTTCCCGCTTCGTCATTGCCGCCACTGAAGAAACGCCGGAAGACGTTGGTCTTGGGGGGCGGCTGTCCCGGCTTCCCGAGGTCAAGTTCGGCGGCCAGAAGGTGTGCTGTCATCTCCTGCGTCTGGGCTTCGGGACCGGGGGTTCCGGCGACGGGCAGGGCCGGCTTCACACCCGCACCTGTGCCTTCGCCGGGGCTGAGCTTGAGGACCGTGTGGCCAATGTCGACGCGGTCGCCGACGTGCAATTTGACGCGATGGGTGATGCGCTTGCCATTCACGAAGGTGCCATGGCGGCTGCCCAGATCCTCGACGGAGATGTTGTCGCCCTTACGGTAGATCTCGGCGTGTGCCCTGGAACAGGCCTTGTCGTAGAGCTTGATCACCGTGTCCGGGGAGCGTCCCACGCGGTTGACGCCCTCTTTGATGGCGAACGTCTCTTCGGCATTATTGCCGTGCGTGCATACCAGTTTCGGCATTGGCCCACCCCTGGACGTTTGCGGCGCCGAAGAAACCCCATCGGCAAGCGCTGACAACCCCTGACATTACCCTTAATAACGTACAGAATACCCCTGCAATTTCGCGAAAGCAACGAGGCTTCTCCGAAAAGGTCGCGGCGGGGCGGCTCAGCCAGGGCGGTTCCGTTTTCCCAACGACCATCGGTGTTGGTCACCGGCACGGTGAAAGCGTGAGAGCGTGATTGCGTGAGGGTTACGGCGCGTGTGCCGGCCGTCTGCCACGAATCCACGCCTGCACGTTCTCACGCGCTCACCCGTAGCGGGAACCGCGATCTTGGAACAGCCCTGCGGCTCAGCCGGCAGGTCCGGCCCCGAGTCGGTCTCACGCTCTCACGCCTTCACGCTCTCACGGAATCCACTGACCGGTTACGTTGGCCGGCGAGCGCGGTTGGACGGGCGGGGCGCGACGGCTATGTTGAGTTACGGGACGGCGACGGGGGCGAGGCCGGGTTGCGGGTCGAGGCGAGGGGCAGCGGAGGGCGTACGACGTGGAGGGTGACGACAGCATCGCCGCGGCCGCCATGCCCCGGGTGTGGACCGTGTCCGACCTGAACCGGCTGGTGAAGGACCTACTGGAGCAGGCCGTCGAGCCGTTCTGGCTGCGTGGTGAGATCGGCGACCTCACCATCCACCGCTCGGGGCATGTCTACTTCACCCTGAAAGACGCTCGCAGCCAGTTGTCCGCAGTCATGTTCCGGGGTGCCGAGACCGCCCGGCAACTGGGCCTGCGGACCGGCATGGAGCTTGACGTCTACGGCCGCCTGACCGTGTACGAACCTCGCGGCGCCTACCAGATGCTGGTGCAACTCCTCCGACCGCAGGGCATTGGGGATCTGCAGAAGCGCTTTGAGGAACTCAAGGCGCGCTTGCGGGCCGAGGGGCTGTTCGACGAGGAGCGCAAGCGGCCGATCCCCTTGCTGCCGCGCTGCGTAGGGCTCGTGACCTCACCGGAGGGGGCTGCGATCAAGGACTTTCTGCGCCTGCTCGACCGCCGTTTTGCCGGGGTGCATGTGCGTCTGGTGCCCGTACCGGTGCAGGGCGCTGAGGCTGCGGCGCAGATTGCCGCAGCGATCCGTTTCCTCAATGAAGCGCAGGCCTGCGAGGTGATCGTGGTCACCCGCGGCGGCGGCAGTCTGGAGGACCTGTGGGCCTTCAATGAGGAGGTGGTGGCCCGCGCCGTCGCCGGCAGCGCGATTCCGGTGATCAGCGCCGTTGGCCATGAGCGCGACTTCACCATCTGCGACTTCGCCGCCGACCTGCGCGCCCCGACCCCTTCGGCGGCGGCGGAGGTGGTGATCGGCGCCAAGGCGGAATTGCTGGAACGGATCCACGTGTCGCGCGGGCGCTTGCGGCAGGCGTTGGCCCTCCGGGTGTCGCGTCTTCAGGAGCGGCTGCAGCGCCTGCTGGCCAAGCGGGTTCTGCACGAGCCCGCGGCGGCGGTGCGCAGTTACCACCAGCGCGTCGACGAGATGACGGCGCGCCTGACCGTTGGCCTGCAGCGCCACGCCGAGCGCGCCCGTAGCCGCGCCGGGAATCTGCGCGGCCGGCTGGAGGCGCTGAACCCGCGCCGTGTGCTCGAACGCGGCTATGCGATCCTGGTAGACGCTGACGGTCGGGCCATTCGGCGCGCCACGGAGACGGCGCCGGGCGCCGTCCTCACCGGCCTGCTGCACGACGGCGAGCTTGGCCTGCGGGTCCAGCACGTCACCCCTGAAAGCCGCCCGCCCGCCGAACTCGGCGGCGCCCCCGGAGACCCCCTATGAGTACGGACCAGGACCTGACGTTTGAGGCGGCGCTGGCACGACTGGAACAGGTTGTTGCCGACCTGGAGGGTGGCCAACTGGCCCTCGAGCAGAGTATCGCCCGTTTCGAGGAAGGGATGAAGCTGAGCCAGTTCTGCGCGCGACAACTGGACGCCATCGAGCGCCGGATTGAAGTCCTGGTCCGCAAGGCCGATGGGACGTTCGACTGGAAGCCGACGGAACTGGCGCCGAACGAATCCGCGAGCGCCGGGACCTGAGCCGGCGCTCGCGCTGATGGAGGGTCGGAATGGGCCTGCATCCCCAGATCCCCAGTGCCCGACGGCTGGCGCAGGCGTTGCTCTGGCGCCTGAGTGCGCTCTATGCGGCGCGGGTGCTGACGGGCTGGGGCTTTGCCGTCGGGGTCTGGGTCTTGGTCTGGCGGGTGGCCTGGGGGGGACTGCCAGGCGCGCTGGGCGGGGCGGTGGTGCTGGGGGTTCTGGGGCTCGGGCTCCTGGCTGCGCTCGGGCTCGCCTGGCGCCGTCTGCCCACCGCGGCGGCGTTGCTGGCCACGCTCGATGACAGCACCCGCGGCGGCGGTCTGTTCTGCGCCGTTGCGGATGGTGCCGACCTCAACGGCTGGCCCGTTCCGGTGCCTTCTGCGTCGCCGCCGCTGCGTTGCCAGTGGTCCGCTGCGGCGGCGCGGCTGGCCGCGGCGGGCCTCTTCCTGGCGGGCTGTGCCCTGATTCCGGTGCCGACGGTCGCCGTCAGTGCCCTGCAACGACTGCAGGCCGACGAGTCTGCCGGGGCCCTGCGCGAGCAGATGGCCCTGCTGGGCGAGCAGGGCCTGGTGCCTGCCGACGAGTTACAGGCCTGGAAGGAGCAGTTGCGTCAGGTCTTGGATGACGCCGACGGGCAGGAGCCGGTGAAGACCTGGGAGGCCTTGGATTACCTGGGCGATGCCCTCGCCGGTAAGACCGCGGAGGCCTTGCGGAGTGCGCAGGAGTGGAGCAGCGCCGCGCAGCAGGCCGAGACCGCCCTGGCCACGATGGAGGCCTTGGCCGAACGCAACGCCATGACCGCGTCCGAGCAGCAGCGGGCGCTCAGTTTGCTCGCGGCGCAACTGCGCGAGGCTGCCGCGCAGGCAGGCCTGGCGCTGCCGCCGGAGTTGGCGGCGGCACTCCAGGAAGCCCTCGCTGGGGGCAGTTCCGTCGCGCTCAGCCCCGCGCAGATGCGTCGGCTTCAGGAGCTGCTGCGGCAACAGCAAGAGGCCCGGCAACTGAGCCCCGAGCAATTGGCTCGCCTGCGGCAACTCTCGCCGGAGGAGGTGCGTCGCCTGCTTGACAACCTGGATCCGAACGCCAAGCCCTGCACCAACCCGCAGGCGGCGGCCGCGGCCCTCTGCAGCCTGGCGGGGGCTGGCTGCGTCTCCGCCGAGGACGTCTTGGCAGCCTGCGCCAGCACGGCCCCCGGCAACGGCGGCGTCAACCGCGGCCGGGGCGATGCCACCCTTGCCTGGAGCGGCCGCACCGAGCCGACGACGCCGGCGTTGACGCCCCAGGCATTGCCGCCGGCGGATCGCCTCGACCTCGAACAGGCGCAGGTTCAGGGTGTCAGCTACGTCGCGCCCGAGGAGAAGACCCAGACGACGGTGGCCGCGGGGAGCCTGCGGGCGGGCGGTGGCGCCTCGCGGGCCCACACCCAGACCGTACTGCCGCGGCACCGGGCGGCGGTCGAAGCCTATTTTGGCCGTTCGCGCTGAGCGGCGGTCCACGCCAAGGGATGGAGGCCGGCCATGAGCGCAGTCCTGGTAGCCCCGGAACGGCTGCAAGCCGCCACCGCGACCTGCCGGCAGTTGCTGGCGCAACTCGATCGCATCCTCCTCGGCCAGGAGGACCTGCATCGCCTGGTGTTGACCGGCATCCTGAGCCGGGGGCACATCCTCCTCGAAGGCCTGCCGGGCTTGGGGAAGACGGCCTTGGTGAAGGCCCTCGGCTCGGTGCTGCAGTTGACCTTCAAACGCGTGCAGTTTACCCCGGATCTGATGCCCGGCGACATCCTCGGCTCCCACATCCTGCAGGACGACGGGCAGGGGAGGCGCGAGATGGTGTTCCGGCCGGGTCCCGTGTTCACCAACCTGCTGCTGGCCGACGAGATCAACCGGGCTTCGCCGAAGACGCAGTCGGCCATGCTCGAGACCATGCAGGAGCAGTCCGTGACCCTGCTGGGCACCACCCGGCCCTTGCCGCAGCCCTTTTTCGTCCTGGCCAGCCAGAACCCCATCGAGCTCGAAGGTACTTACCCGTTGCCCGAGGCCCAGCTCGATCGCTTCCTCTTCCGACTGCTGGTCCGGCCACCGCCGGCGGCGGTGGTCAGCGCCATCATCCACGAGCGCCGGCGCGGCGAGTCGCCGCAGCCGACCTGGTCGCTGAGCGGCGCCGAGCTCCAGGAGCTGTTCGCCGTGATGGACGGCATCTTCCTCGCGAAGGCGGTAGCGGACTACATCGCCCGCCTGGTGGAGGCGACGCACCCGGAGGCGGACAGCGCCCCGGCGGCGGTGCGCGAGTATGTCACCTACGGCGCCTCGCCGCGGGCCGCGATCGCGATGGCCGAGGCGGCCCGCGGTCAGGCGCTGCTGGCGGGTCGCCCGACGGCGAGCTTCGCGGATGTGCGGGCCGTGGTCGGACCGGTGCTCAATCACCGCCTGATCCTCAGCTACAAAGCTCGCCTCGACCGGATGACCGCCACGCAGGTGGTCGAGCGCCTCCTCGAGGCCGTCCGGCCAGTCGAGTTGGACCTGCCCCGTGAGCTGCAGGTACGGGAGACCCCGGCATGAGGCGCGGTGGTTCGACAGTCCGATTCGCGGCCGGCCGGCTCCTCGGCGCCGTGTTCCTGGCGGCCCTCGCCGTGGATGGCAGGGCGCAGGATCTGGGGGCCGAGGTGACCATCCAGCAGGTGCAGTTCTGGTCGGCGCCGGCCAGGACGCTCAACCATGGGCCCTTCGCCTGTTGGCTGCGCCTGCAGAACGCCTCGCTGTCTCTGCCCCACACAGTCCTGCTGCGTGCCAGCGACGGCAGGGGCGTTGTTGTCGCGAAGCGCATTCTGTTGCCACCCGCGACGCAGCTCCAGGTGCCTTGCGTCCTGCCGCTGGCGGTTAGTCACGGCTATGGCGAGCTCTTCGTCGATGGTCGGCGCCTGCAACAGCAATTCGAGTGGCCCACCGCGACCACGTCCTACGGTCAGTACCAGGTGCCCGTGCTGCTGGTCAGTCGGCGCTTGCCTTTTGACCCTCTGAACGAGCAGCTCAATGCGCTGCCGGCCAAGCCGGCAGTCAAGCCCGGGGCCGAGGGGGACCCCGACGGGGGCGGCTTGCCCGGGGCCACGGAACCCGGCCTCGGCTCCGGCGGGATGGGGTTCCCCGGGTCGGCCGCAAAGGCCGAGTTTGTCCGCCTGGCGCGGGCCGAACCGGAGGTCCAGGCCTGGCCGACGGACTGGCAGTTCTACGGCGGCTTCGAGGGGGTGGCTCTGACCGCCGACGAGCTGGCCGCGCTGCCGGCCGAAGCACTGGGGGCCCTGGTGCGCTATGCCGAGTGCGGTGGCGCGGTGGTCGTGTTCGGGGCGGTCCCCGTGCCCGCGGGTTGGGAGCAGATGCCCTTGTCCGAGTCCCGCGGTCTGGCCGTGCGCGAGGTCGGCTTTGGCCGGTGGGTGGGGGTCCCAGCGGCCGCGTCCCCGGCGCTCACGGAAGAGCAGGTTGGGGGTCTGCGCGAGGTACTGCGGGCGCGGTTGCTCAGCACGACCGAGGTGACGACGGCGTTGAATCGGCGTCCCGTGGTCGCGCGCGCGACTCTGCCGCTCAAGGGCACGGCAGCCTTCGTCGCCCTCTTCGCCCTGCTGGCCGGTCCGGTCAACCTCTGGGTCCTCATCCGCCTCAAGCGCCGGGTCTGGATGCTGTGGACGATCCCGGTGCTGGGGCTTGCCTTCTCCGTCGCCATCGTGGTCTACTACCTGCTGGGCGAGGGCGTCGCCCCCCGCGGTCGGCTGCAGGTCGTGACGCTGCTCAACGAGAGCACGCGCCGAGCCACGAGCCTCGCCGTCGAGGGGCTCTACTGCCCGCTGCCGCCACGCAACGGGGTCGCCTACGAGGCCGACTGGGAGGTCACCGCCGGCAGTTCCGGGCGCTGGCTGGCACGCGAGCTCGACCTGACCAGCGCCCTGTGCTTCCGCCGTGGCTGGGTGCGCTCACGGGTGCCGGCGAACTTCGCCCTACGCGGCAGCCGCCACGCCGCGGAGCGTCTGCCCCTGCGCCTCGAGAACGGCCGCGTGGTCGCGGTGAATGGCCTGGGCGCGCCCATCGAATTCCTGCGGGTGGCCACTGCCGATGGGCAGGTCTGGGAAGCTCGCGACCTGGAGCCGGGCGCCGAGGCCGTGCTGGGGCCGGCGTCGCCACCGGGGCTGGACGCGGGCCGCCCGGTTCCGGTTGTTGACTGGTGGCACGGCCAGGCCTGGCTGGCGCCCTTGCCGGCCGCCGCCTACGCGCTGGCTGCCGGGCAGTACAGCGCCACGCTCAAGCGCAGCGTCTTTCTGAGACCCGTGCTGGCGGGGGCGGAGGTCGAGGAGACCAGCCTGGTCATCGGCATCCCGGAGACCGCCATCGGCAGCCCGGCGGCCGGGCCCGCGGCGGGCCAGGCGGAGCGGGAGTGAAGCATGCAGATCGAGGTCTGTGAACTCCAGCGTCACTACGGCAAGGCCAAGGCCGTCGACGGCATCAGCTTCCGTTTCGGTTCCGGCGACATCTGCGGCTTTGTCGGCCCCAACGGCGCCGGCAAGACCACCACCATGCGGGTGATGGCCACGCTGGACGAACCCACGGCCGGCGACGTGCGGCTGGACGGCGTGTCGGTGATCGACCATCCCGAGGTCGGCCGGCGGCATATCGGCTTCGTCCCCGACACCCTGCCGGAGTACGCCGACATGACGGTCCGCGAGTACCTCGACTTCTTCGCCCGCGCCTATGGCCTGCGCGGTGTCCAGCGCCGCGATGTGGTCGACCGCATTGAGGAGTTCACCGGTGTCGGCGGACTACGCGAGCGTCTCTTGAAGCACCTCTCCAAGGGCATGAAGCAGCGCGTCTGCCTGGGCCGCGCCCTGCTGCACGACCCGGAGATCCTTGTGCTCGACGAGCCCGCTGCCGGACTCGATCCGCGGGCCCGCATCGAGCTGCGGGAACTGCTGTTTCTGCTGGCCCGCGGCGGCAAAGCCGTCTTCATCAGCTCGCATATCCTGGCGGAGCTGACCGAGATCTGCAACGCCGTGGTCATCATCGAGCGTGGCCGCCTGGTCGAAAGCGGCATCCTGGCCGACGTCACGCACCGCAACCGCCACGCCCACCGCGTCCTGTTGCGGGTCGCGCGGGACCGCGAGCAGGCCGCGGCCCTGGCGCGCGAACTGCCGGGAGTCGAAGGGGCTGTACTCCAGGCCGACGGCATCCAGCTCGAGGTCGCGGGCACGGACGAGGTCCTGGCCGCGGTCCTGCGCGGGCTGGTCACGCAGGGCTGCCCGGTGATCGAGTTCCGCCTCGTTCAGGATGACCTCGAGGACATCTTCATGCGGGTGACCAAGGGAGACGTCGCATGAACACACGGGCTCGCTGGCAGGCCTGGCGGCGCTCCTGGGACCTCAATGCCGTGCTCGTCAAGGAGGTGCGCCAGGCGGTCCGCAGCAACCTCTTCCTGGGGGTCATGGCGGCCCTGCTGACGGCCCTGACCGGCGGCACGATGATCTACCTGGTGACGGTCAGCGAGCGGCTTGCCGATCCGGCCGCGGAGGCGGGAGCGCCCTACCTGGCCATGATCGGCGTCATGCTGGGAGGCGCCCTGGCGCTGGCGAGCCTGGCCTTGCTGGCACGCAGCCACCAGGGGCGGGCGGCCGGCAGCGACGATCTGCTGCTGATCACGACCCTGACCCCCGGCGCCATCGTCCGTGGTCGGATCCTGTCCGGACTGTGCGCCGTGGCGATCATCCTCTCCACCGGTCTGCCCTTCCTGACCGTGGCCTATTTGCTGCGTGGGGTGGCGCTGCCGAACATCCTCTGGACCGTCCTTGGGCTGGTGGTGCTGGGGGTGCTGTCGACGGTGTGGGCGGTGCTGGCCGCGGCCTGTTCCGGGCCGGACAGCACGCGTCTGACGCTCCTGGTTTTCGCCAGTCCGGCATTGCTGGTGCCGATGCTGCTGTCGGGCCTGCGCTACGGTCGCGGCGGCGGCCTCCTGACGAGCTTCGGCAGCAGCGGCAGCAAGGGCGGCGGGACCATTGGCCCGCTGCTGTTCATCGGGCTGGTGCTGGTGACGGCGGTGGTGTGCAGCTACGCGGTGTCGGTGTTCATGCTCTCTCCCCGCAGCCTCAACCGCGCCCGCCCCTGTCGGCTGTTCCTCTCGGCTCTCTTCCTGGGCTGGTGGGGGCTCTCGCCGGTGCTGGTCGCCGCGTTCCACGATGACGACTGGGCCGAGCCGGCGTTGGTGGCCATGGCCGTGCTGATCGTGGTCGGGCTCGTCACCGGCTTGTTTGCGGGCGACCCGCTCAGTCGGCGGGTGCGCCAGGAGATCCCCCGGAGCCGCCTGGCCCGCCTGTGGGCGCTGTTCTTCTACAATGGCACGCTGCCGGTCGTGCTGTGGGTGACTCTTGCCCTCGGCCTGCTGCTGGCCTGGAATCACCTTCCCTATCTGCTCCTGACGTCCGGTGTACCGACCTTCGTGCCCGCGCCGGCCCTGCTCATGGGCAGCGCCTACCTGCTGCTGTACGTGCTCCTGGCCCGCTGGCTGGGCAGTCAGGTCAGTCGCTACCCGCAGTTCCGCCGCGGCGAGACCATCTTCGCGCTACTGGCCGTCCCCATGGCGGCCGGCACGCTGCTGCCTTGGCTGGTCGGTGCGCTGACCCTAGGCCTGCAGGACGCCGACCCCGAGAAGATCCCCCTGCTGGGGAGTCTGCTGGCGGCCTTCTACGAGGTGCAGTACACCAGCTTCTGGCGGCCCCACGCGCTGTTCCTGATCGGGATGGCGGCGGTGCTCGTGGTCCTCAATGGCGGCTGGCTGGTGCGTGCCCTGGCCGACTTCAGCCCCCCGGCCGCCGTGCGGCCGGCACCCCCGCCCGGACCGACCGCCAGCACTGCGCCTGACCAGCCCTCCGAGGTGCCGCCGTGAGCGTCAGCGCCGCGACCATCCAGGACGCCTTCCGCCGCGGGGCCGCCGCTGGGGCACGCTATGCCCTGGCCGTGCCCGCCGAGGCCGGCGGTCGCAGCGATGGCCGCCGTACCGGGCCGCGCAGCGGGCGGTCGCAGGACTTCCGCGACTTCCGCGACTACCATCCCGGTGACGATCTGCGCTGGGTCGACTGGGCCGTCTACGCCCGCAGCGACCGGCTCAGCGTCCGCGTTTTCGAGGAGGAGGTCTGCCCCCACGCCGATATCGTCCTCGACACCTCACGCTCCATGGCCCTGGCCGAGACGCGTAAGGCCGAGGCCGCCGCCGGCCTGGCGGCGCTACTTGCCGTGGCCGCCGCCAACGCCGGGTTCAGCGCTTGCGTCTGGACGGACGGCGCCGGCCTGATGCGCCTGCCGGGAACCCCCACCCGGCCTGAGACCTGGCCCAGCCCGAGCTTCGACGGCCGTACCTCCCTCGTCGAGCAGTGGCGCGCTCAGCCGCCCACGCTGCGTCGGCGCGGCGTCCGTTTCCTGATCAGCGACCTGCTCTGGCCAGGGGAGCCAGCCGCGGTCCTGCAGCACCTCGGTAACGCCGCTGCCGCCGTCCACGTCGTGCAGGTGCTCGCCGAAGCCGACCTGCGGCCCGCGGATCACGGCTTCCTGCGCGTGGCCGACAGCGAGACCGGCCAGGAGCTGGACCTCTTCCTCGACGCGTCGGCACGGCAGCAGTACGCCGCGGCGCTGGCGATGCACCGTGCGGCCTGGGATGAGGGCTGTCGGCGCTACCGTGCCAGCCTGCACGGCCTGGTGGTTGAGGACCTGCTCCTCGATGGCATCCCGACGGACTTGCTCCGCGGGGGTGTGCTGGAGGGCGCCTGATGCCGCTTCTGGCCCATCCCGCGGCGCTGTTCAGCCTGCTGGCGCTCCCGGCGCTGTTGGGGATCTATTTCCTCTACAGCCGTTTCCGGCGCCGCGAGGTGTCGTCGGTGTTCCTCTGGCTGAGCCTGGGCCGGCAGACGGCGGGGCGTGGGCGGGTGCGCGCGGCCATGCCGCCGTTGTCCTTCTGGCTGGAGAGTCTGGCCCTGCTCTGCCTGAGCCTGGCCGCGGTCGGGCTGTGCTGGCCGGCAGCGCAGCGTCTGCGGCCGCTGGTGGTGGTCTTGGACGACTCGCTGTCGATGCAGGCCGTTGTGGGCGGCAGCAGCGCTCGCACGCGCGCCGAGACGTTGCTGCGTCGGGAGCTGCGTCGGCTGCAGCCGACCTCGGTGCGGCTGGCCTTGGCCGGACGCACCGTGCAGATCGGGGCGCGGTTGCCGCTGCCGGACCTCGGCCGCGCCCTGGCGGCCTGGCAGTGCCGGGCCATGAGCGCCGACCTCAGCGCGGCGCTGGCGGCGGTCCAGGCGCAGGATCCGAGCGCCTGGGTCGTGGTCCTTACCGACCAGCCCCCGGCCAAAGCGCTCGACGACCGGCGCACGCGCTGGCTGAGCAGTGGCCTCCCGGCCGCCAATGCCGGCATCGTCAACGCCGCCCGCACGGCCTTGGGTGCGGAGACGGACCGGGTGCTCGTCGACGTCCGTCTTCTTGGCCAGCCCGTGGCGCCCGTGCTTCTGACCCTGCGTGCCGGCGACCGTGAACTGCACCGGGAGACCCTGGATCCTGCCCGCGAAAGCACCGCGGTGGTGATCACCGTGCCCGCCGACGGTACGACCCTCGCGGTGGACCTCAGCGCCGACGCCCTGGCCGCTGACAACCACAGCGCGCTGCCGCCGGCCTGGCGGCCCCACCTGCAACCCTTCGTACAGATCGGTCAGCCGGAGCTGCAACGCGCCGTGCTGCGCGCCATCGGCGCGGCGGGCATGCAGCCTGCTTCCGCGGCGGGCTCGGGACTGACGCTGACGGACGACCCTGCGGCAGCCTCCAGCACGGGCGGCGACTGGCGGGTCTGCTTCCACGCCCCCGCGGCCGGCGCGGGCCGCAGCCACAGCGGCCCCTTTGTGCTGGACCACGCGCACCCGTTGTGCGAAGGACTCGATCTCGACGGGGTTCTCTGGCACGCGGCGGCGGCCCCTGGCGAGGGACTGCCGGTACTTCTGGCCGGCGACGTGCCCCTGCTGCGCGACCGCGAACTCCCGGGCGGGGCGCACGTCCTCGATATCGCCCTCGATCCAGGCCGGTCGACGTTGCTGCAGAGCTCCGCCTGGCCCACTCTGGTCTGGAATCTGTTGTACTGGCGGGCTCGCGCCACCCCTGGCTTCGGGACGGCGTACGCGCGCTGCGGCGAGTGGTTGCGGGTGACGACGGCGCAAGCTGGCGAGACGGTACGCCTCACCCTCCCCGAGGGTACTGAGGCCGTGCTGCGACCGCCCCTCGGCAGCCGTGAGACCGGCTTCATCCCCGAGCAGCCTGGGTTGTACCGGGCGCAGACGGCTGCCGGCGTTTTCGAGCTGGCCTGTCTGCCCGGCAGCGCCGACGAGTCGGACCTGCGCGCCTGTGCGACGGCCAGCTTCGGGGACATGGGCGGCGTTCTGGCCGAAGAGCACGGCTACTGGAATTCGGCGACCCTGTTCGGGCTGTTGGCGGCGGCCGCGCTCGCGGCCCAGGGCTGGCTGCTCTACCGTCGTCGTGGCGGGGCGCTGGGCGCGCGGGAGACGTTGGCATGATGCTGCTCTCGCCCATCTGGCTGGTGCTGCTGGTGCCTGCGGGGCTCTGCCTGGCGGCCTGGCCGCCGCCCCGCGGACCGCAGCGCTGGCTGGGGGCCGTGGTCTGGCTGGCGTTGGTCGCCGCCCTGGCGGCGCCGGTGCTGCGCCTGCCGGGCCGGAACGGGGTGCTGGTGGTGGTCGCGGACCGCAGCGAGTCGATGCCGGCCGCAGGCTTGGCGGCGCAGGCTGCACAGATCGGGCAACTCGACCGCCAACGCGGCCCCGGCGAAACCCTGGCCGTCGTCTCCTTCCGCCAGGATGCCGCCGTCGAGATGCGGCCCGGCGAGGGCGGCTTCGGCGGCTTCCGGGCCGACACCCCGGGCGGCATGTCGAACCTGCACGACGCCTTGGCGCGAGCCCTGGATCTGATCCCTGCCGATGCCCGTGGTCGCATCCTGGTGCTCAGCGACGGCGAGTGGTCGGGCGCGGATCCTGCCGCCGCGGCGGCCCAGGCCGCCCTGCGTGGCATCGGCATCGACTACCAGCAGCAGCAGCGCGCCCCGGGCACCGACCTCGCCGTGCTCGAACTGCAGGGCCCGGAGAGCGTCAGCAGCAACGAGGGGTTCCTGCTTACGGCCTGGTACAGCGCTCCCGCGTCGGGGCCGGTGCGCTACGAACTTCGCCGTGACGGGACCCCGATCGCGCAGGGCACGGCCGAGGCGGTCCAGGGCCGCAACCGACTGCTGTTCCGTGATCAGGGCGGGACTCCCGGGGTGGTTGACTACACGCTGCGCCTGAGCGCCGACGTTGCCGATGCCGTTCCCGAGAACAACGCCGCGCGCTTGCTCGTCGGTGTGCAGGGCCCGCGGCCCCTGCTGCTGCTTCGTCCCGGGGCTGCCTCCGGGTTGGCCGCGACTCTGCGCGCCAGCGGCCTGGAGGTGACCGAGATGAGCCCCGGTGCGGCGCCCCTCGGACTGGCCGAGCTGAGTCGCTACACCGCCGTGGTCTTGGAGAATGTGCCTGCCCGCACCGTGGGCACCGACACCCTGCACGCCATCGCCGCCTGGGTACAGGTGGCCGGGGGCGGCCTCATGCTTACCGGCGGCGAGCAGAGTTACGGCCAGGGCGGCTACCTCAACTCGCCCGTCGACTCTATCCTGCCCTTGTCGCTGGAAATCCGCCGCGAGCACCGCAAGATGAGCCTGGCCATCGCCATCGCCCTGGACCGTTCCGGGAGTATGGCCGCGGCGGCGGGTAACGGCCGCAGCAAGATGGACATGGCGAACCTCGGCGCCGTCGAGGTCATCCGCCTGCTCGCCGACATGGACCACGTCGGCGTCATCGCGGTCGACAGCAGCGCCCACGAGGTGCTGCCCCTGAGCCCCGTCACCGACGCCCGCGCCGGGGTCGGCAAGGTCCTGAGCATCGAGTCCAGCGGTGGCGGTATCTTCGTCTACGAGGCCTTGCGCCAGGCGGCCGCGATGGTGGCGCGGGCGCCCCAGAAGAATCGTCACATCATCCTCTTCGCCGATGCGGCCGACGCCGAGGAACCCGGCGGCTACGTCCCCCTGATCAGCACCTGCCGCGAAGCCGGAGTGACGATCAGCGTGGTCGGACTGGGGACCGAGTCCGACCGGGATGCCGCTCTGCTGCGCGACGTCGCCGAGCGCGGTGGGGGCAGGGTGTTCTTCTCGGCGCGCCCGGAGGAGTTGCCCGCCATCTTCGCCCAGGAGACCTTTGCGGTTACCGGGAGCTCGTTCTCCGACCAGCCGGGAACCCTGCAGTTCGGCGCGCCCTGGCTTACGCTGGGGGGGCTGCCCGTGGCCGCGGGCCCGGTGTTGGATGGCTACAACATCTGCTTCCTCAAGCCCGACGCCTTGCTGGCCGCCGCCACCCTGGGTGAGGACCCCAGCCCGGCTGTCGCTTTCTGGCAGGCGGGTGCGGGCCGGGTGCTCTGCTACACCGGCGAAGCCGACGGCCCCTACGGCCGCTCGCTGGCGGCCTGGCCGCGCGCCGGCGAGTTCTTTGCCACCCTGGGCCGCTGGACCGCCGGCTCGGCGGCGGCCCTGCCCGACGGCATGGTTGCGACGCGTCGGGTCCGCGCTGGCCTGTGCACGGTTGATGTCTACCTCGACCCCGAGCGGGCCACGACGCTGGCCGCGCTGCCGCGGCTGCACTGGGTCCACAGCGCCCCCGGGCGCCCGCCCACGGTCGAGTCCCGGCCGCTGCACTGGTCGGCGCCGGACCAGTTATCTGCCGAGCAGCCGCTGCATGCCGCCGAGACGGTCCTGCCCGTGCTGGAGTTGCCCGGGGGTCGGCGCCTGGCGCTGCCGCCTGCCTGTTTGCCCTACTCGCAGGAATTCGCCCCTGCCGTGCCGGGTCGTGGGGGAGCTGCGCTGCGCCGTCTGGCCGACGCCACGGGCGGCAGGGAGGTCCCTGATCTCAGTTCGCTCTGGCGGTCCTTGCCGAGGGCCCGCCGGGCCTACGCCTTGCAGCCGCTGCTGTTCATCATGGCCCTGAGCGTCCTGCTGCTTGGCGTCCTGCAGCGGCGCACGGGCTGGCCACGCTGGCCGCAGGGCCGGCCCGGCCGGCCACTGGCCCCGGCCCCGGCCCCGGCCGGGCGTCGCGATGCAGCCGCTGAAAGCGAGCTCCGCAGGCCGCCCGTAGCCGCGCCCGAGGCCCCGGCCGCGCCCGTGCCACAGCCCGAGTCCGCGGCGGCTCCTCGGGGCAGCCCGCCGCCACCGCCCGCAACGCCGTCGGCGACCCGGCCAGATCCGCTACGGGAGGCCCGCGATCGGGCCCAACGCCGGACCCGGCGTTAGTGTGTCGTCCGCCTGAACCGTTGTCTTTCGCCAAGGCGCCGACAACGCGGCTCGCGAGGCCGCTCGCCCTCCATGTGGGCGCACAGTAAGCCTGGTGATGCGCTGAGCATAGAGTAACGAGTTAACCGGACGACGCACTAGCTCGTGGCGGCGGCCGGACGCCGCCGTTCAGGCCGACTTGCACGGTCCGGTACAGCCGTCCCAGCAGTAGGTACACAGGCGGCTCTTGGGCAGGCTCACGGCGTCGACCAGATCGTTGAGTCGCTGGTACTTCAGGCTGGTGAGTTTGAGGCGGCGGCGGATGGTGTCGACCATGGCGCCATAGCGTTCGCTATCGGCATCGGCATACTCGTCGAGGTGAACGTCGTCGGTGCCCTCAAGCTCCTTGATCGCCCGCCGGCCGGCGAGGTCCAAGACCGAGCGCGAACGGGAGAAGTTCAGGTAGCGACAGCCGAACAGCAGCGGCGGGCAGGCTGGACGCATGTGGACCTCGCGTGCACCGAAGTCGTAGAGCCGCTGCACGATGTCCTTGAGCTGGGTGCCGCGCACGATCGAGTCCTCGCAGAACAGAATGCGCTGGCCTTTGACCATGGACTTGATCGGGATGAGCTTCATGCGGGCGACCAGATCGCGCACCACCTGGTCCTGGGGCATGAAGCTGCGCGGCCAGGTCGGCGTGTACTTCACGAAAGGCCGTTTGTGGGGTACGCCGGCGGCGTTGGAGTAGCCGATGGCATGAGCGGTGCCCGAGTCGGGGATGCCGGCGACCATGTCCACCGTCACCGCGTCGTTGCGGGCCAGGGCCGCCCCGCAGCGGTAACGGGCTTCCTCGGTGTTGATGCCTTCGTAGTCCGAGGCGGGGTAGCCATAGTAGACCCAGAGGAAGGTGCAGATCTGCATCTCGTCGCCGGGCGGCTGCACGGACTCGATGCCGTCCGGGGTGATCTTCACGATCTCGCCGGGGCCGAGGAAGCGTTCCAGCTCGTAATCGAGGTTGGGGAAGGCGCTGGACTCCATGGTCACGGCGAAGGCGCCATCGCGGCGGCCGGTGACCACGGGAGTGCGCCCATAGCGGTCGCGGGCGGCGTAAACACCATCCTCGGTCAGCAGCAGCAGCGAGCAGGAGCCGTCGACGAGGCTCTGGACCTTGCGAATGCCGGCCGCGAAGGACTCCTCCTGACTGATGATGGCGGCGACCACTTCGGTGGGGTTGTAGGTGCCGCGGCTCATCTCGGCGAAGTGCCGCCGGCCATGGCGGAAGGCGCTGGCGACCAGGATATCGAGGTTCTGGATCACCCCGACCGTGACCACCGCGAAGGTCCCCAGGTTGGAGCCGACCAGGACGGGCTGGTCCTCGAAGTCGCTGATCACGCCGATGCCCAGGTGCCCCTGCAAGCGCGGCAGATCGACCTCGAACTTACTGCGGAACTGGGAGTTGGTGATGTCGTGGATCACCCGGTGGATCCTGCCGCCATCGAGCACGGCCAGCCCGCCGCGCTGCGTCCCCAGGTGCGAGTGGTAATCCGTCCCGAAGAACAGATCGCTGGCACAGTTGTGGCGAGATGCAACAGCGAAGAATCCGCCCATGAATCGACCTCCTGGCGTCACCTGACGTGGCCGCTTGTCTACGGGGTCCGGAATGATCGGCGCGGTTGCCGCCCCTCCAGGGTAAACCCCCGACGCGGAGGAGGTGGCAACCGTGGTGCAGCAGCCAGCGGCCGTGCTCCAGCGGTCCGGACAGGCAGGAAGATAAGGGTGAGGCCGGGAGGATGCAACCCGCCGGCGCCAGTGCGGGTTGCGTGCGGTGGCGAACCGCACTGCCTCAGTGAAGTCCGCAGCCGCCGGCTCAGCGGCGCGTGCGTCCTGCTGGACAGCAGGACCCTCCAGGGTGCCCGGCAGACTTCAGAGGGGTTACGGCGAACCCCCAGGGTGGTTTTATAATAATATGGAATATACTGCAGTAGAATAAGTTGCATTGTAGTTCTGGATATTTTGTGGTTGCCTGCTATGGTGCTTGTCACTATGGCGATCAGCACCGAACCTACCGGGCAGGCAGTCCAGAT